>CAJXAS010000027.1 GCA_913050305.1 uncultured Polaribacter sp.
TATTATTTTTTCTAAAATAATCAATTACTAAATTATGGGCAATTCGCATTACCCAGGGTAAAAACTTTCCTTCCTCGTTATACTTTCCTTTTTTTAAAGTTCTAATTACTTTAATGAAAGTGTCTTGAAAAACGTCTTCGGTTAAATCTTTATCTTGAATTTTACTATAAATAAAGCTATACAAACGCTGTTTGTGCCTATTAATTAATATAGATAAAGAAGCCTCTTTACCTCCAATGTATTCGCTAACTAATATACTGTCTGATATTTTATTATTACGTACCATAATTACTTTTAGAAAAGCGATAGGGCTTTTCTTATTATTAATTGTTAATAATTTTAAAAGTAATTTTTTGCTATATACGTCTAATTTATTGAAGTTTATGAGTAACAAATATCAATAATATTTATTAATGCAACAAACTTTTTATAAAAAAAGATTTTACTAGCTATAAAATGAGGTTATTTTTTGGTAAATTTATAGCCTATATTATTGACACATGAAGAGAGATATTTCCGCAGTAAATCCTAAAGAAAATATTATTATAAAAGGAGCAAAACTGCACAATTTAAAGAACATAGATGTTGTTATTCCTAGAAATAAATTAGTTGTAATTACAGGGCTTTCGGGCTCTGGTAAGTCTTCTTTGGCTTTTGACACCTTGTATGCAGAAGGACAGAGACGCTATGTAGAAAGTTTAAGTTCTTACGCACGTCAGTTTTTAGGTAAATTACACAAACCTAAAGTAGATTACATAAAAGGGATTGCGCCCGCAATTGCAATAGAACAAAAAGTAAATTCTACGAATCCACGTTCAACGGTTGGTACTTCTACAGAAATTTATGATTATATAAAATTATTGTTTGCTAGAGTTGGCAAAACCTACTCCCCTATTTCTGGAGGTGAGGTGAAAAAGGATACTGTTTCTGATGTTGTAAAGTTTATAAAAAAATTTAATAATAAAACAAAGCTTTTATTACTAGCACCAATTGTTATTAATGAAGATAGAGATTTAAAAACTGTTTTAAAGGTTTTAGAGCAACAAGGTTATGCACGTTTAAAATGGAACGAAAAAATATATAAAATTTCAGATTTCCCACAAGTAGAATTTAAAAATGAATCTTTGTTTTTAGTGGTTGATAGAGTCATTACCAAAGAAGATGAAGATTTTTACAATAGATTAGCAGATGCAGTTCAAACTGCTTTTTTTGAAGGAAAAGGAATTTGCTTTATCGAAAATTTAACAGATAACAAAGTATCTGAGTTTAGTAATAAATTTACTTTAGACGGACTTACATTTTTAGAACCAAACACCCATTTATTTAGTTTTAATAATCCGTATGGCGCATGTCCAACTTGCGAAGGTTACGGAAATGTAATTGGTATTGATGAAGATTTAGTCATTCCAAATACAGGGTTATCTATCTTTGAAGATTGTATTTTTCCATTTAGAACACCTTCATACATTCATTATAAAGAAAATTTAATTGAAGTTGCATATCAATTTGATATTCCAATTCACAAACCTTGGTTTGAGTTATCACAAAAACAGAAAGAGTTGGTTTGGGAAGGGAATGCATCTTTTCGAGGTATTCATCATTTCTTTTCAATTTTAGAAGAAAAAAGTTACAAAATTCAAAATAGAGTAATGCTTTCTCGGTATCGAGGTAAGACCAAATGTACTACCTGTAATGGGAAACGTTTAAGAGATGAAACAAACTATATAAAAATAAATGATAAGAATATTTCTGATTTAGTTGCGCTTCCTTTAGATGAATTGGCAGTATTTTTTGTAGCGCTAAAGCTAGATGTTTACGAAGCAAAAATTGGGAAACGCTTATTAATGGAAATTAATAATAGATTACAGTTTTTAACAGATGTTGGATTAAATTACTTAACGATTAACAGAACTTCCAATACTCTCTCTGGTGGTGAGAGTCAGCGTATAAACTTAGCAACCTCTTTAGGCAGTTCTTTAGTAGGTTCTATGTATATATTAGATGAACCAAGTATTGGTTTACATCCTAAAGACACAGAACGGCTCATTGGAGTTTTAAAAGATTTACGTAATTTAGGTAATACTGTAATTGTTGTAGAGCACGACGAAGACATTATGAGAGAGGCAGATTACATTATAGATATCGGTCCCGAAGCGGGTACTTTTGGCGGTCACGTAGTTGCCGAAGGAAACTTTAAAGAAATTTTAAAGTCAGATTCTTTAACAGCCAAATACCTAAATGAAGATTTAAAAATTGAAGTCCCTAGAAAACGACGGACATCGATAAATAAAATTGAGATTATTGGAGCTAGAGAGCATAATTTACAAAATGTAAATGTTACCATTCCGCTAAACTGTCTGTCCGTAATTACAGGTGTTTCCGGTTCTGGTAAGAGTACATTGGTTAAAAAGATTCTATACCCTGTACTTCAGAAAAAATTAGTTGGTTATGGCGATAAGATTGGTCAACATACAGAAGTAAAAGGGAATTTTGAAACATTAAAACATGTCGAATTTATTGATCAAAATCCAATTGGACGTTCTTCTAGATCAAATCCGGTAACCTACATTAAGGCGTATGACGATATTAGGGCGTTGTACTCCAATCAAAAATTATCTAGTATACGGAACTACAAACCCAAGCATTTTTCTTTTAATGTCGAGGGCGGACGCTGTGAAGTTTGTAAAGGTGAAGGTGAAGTAACTATTGAAATGCAATTTATGGCAGATGTGCATTTAGAATGTGATGTTTGTAATGGTAAACGTTTCAAAAAAGAAGTTTTAGAAGTAAAGTTTGACGAAAAGTCTATTGATGATATACTCAATTTAACCATTGATGATGCTGTAGCTTTTTTCTCTGAAAATTTAGTTACTAAAATTGCACAAAAACTAAAACCTTTGCAGGATGTTGGTTTAGGCTATGTGAAATTAGGTCAATCCTCTTCTACACTTTCTGGTGGTGAAGCACAACGTATAAAATTGGCCTCATTTTTAGTAAAAGGAAATACAAAAGACAAAGCTTTGTTTATTTTTGATGAACCAACTACTGGTTTACATTTTCATGATATTAAAAAATTATTAGCAAGTTTTAACGCACTTATTGAACGTGGACACTCAATTCTTGTAATTGAACATAATATAGAACTTATAAAGTGTGCAGATTATATAATTGATTTAGGTCTAGAAGGCGGAAAAAATGGTGGGAACCTTATTTTTCAAGGGACTCCTGAAGAATTAGCTAAAAACAAAGATTCTTATACAGCTAAGTACTTGGCAGATAAATTAGACTCCTAGTTTATGAATAACATTACTTTAAATATATAAACGTTGTAAAATTTACTTAAAAAAGAGATTAATCCTAACTAAAAACATAAGAATTTCTAGTTACACATCTTATCACCTTAAATTAAACGAATTCTAATTTATTCTCTACGAATTCTAAAACAGCCAAAATTTAAGTTAACTTCCCTGCTACTTTTACAGTGTATAAACACTTAAAAAAGTAGAAACCATGAAAACATTCTTAAAAAAATTAGCATTCGCATCCGTAGTACTTTTAGCAACAAGCACCTTCATAAGCTGTGATTCTTTTGCAACCAAAGACGAAATCGAAATTGTTGCGGATAACAACCTACCTCATTTAGAGGAAATTCAAGAAATAATATATCAAGACCCGCTTGTATTTATAGCTGGTTTCGATCGAGGAAATCAAACTTATTACGCCAAGGCAAGAACCTATTTTGAAGAAAAGGGATTGACCATAATAGATGGTAAATATTCTTTAGAGGAAATAATTATTTGGTTAAATGAAAACGGCAAGCAGCATCCATTTAGCGAAATTCATATTGTAAATAAGAGCAATCCTTATAAAGGAATGAACCTAGAAACAGTTGTTAAAGGCACCAAAATTACTGCAGAATCCCTAAAGAGAGTGCTTACTACCGGAACTTTACCAAGTTTAAAAAACGTAGTAACTAAAGACTCAAAAGTTATATTTCATGCAACAGGATTGTTAAAAAACACCAAACTTTTACAAACCTTAAAAGAGGCGTTTTGTGCAGCGGAAAATCCAATAGTACTAGCTTCACCTTATCATACAATATTTGGTGGAAAATTCTCAAAGCAACATTTAGCAAAGCCGTATTATATTTTTTACCCAACGGCACATTCTCCAGGGAAAATGGATTTATCAAAAGAAATTGCGAAGAAATACCCGGAAGAGAAAGACATCAATTGGTACGATGCTTTAAATAATGAAGAAGAAAGGTACATTGGTGAACCGTACATCACTCAATTTGCAGTACCTCTTAGATGGGAATTTGATTACTATAATTCTGATGATGAAATGCCATATTTTAATACAGAAAAAGACGTTATAAATTGGATACAACAGCAAAACGAGTTAAGTGAAGCGTTCGAAAAATACACTATTTCCATAGAAAAATTTAGATGGAATTGGTATGTAAAAGGAACTACACTAATAATTAAAGGAAGAACAACAGGTTTATGTGTTTTAAAGCCATTAATTAAACCTTACGGAGATTTGAAACACGTAACTCCAGATATCAGCAACAAACGTTTGTATGTAATAAAATAGTTTGGAATGGAAATTGTAGTTTGATTAACGTTATTGCACTCTACTAAAAATGTGCAATGACGTTTTAATTAGTAAGTTTGTTAAAATGAATTTGAATATGATTTTTTTCGTTGTGAAGTCTTCCTCATTATTTAAAATAAAAAAAAACTTAATTTTATGTTTTTCTTTCTTTTTGATACATACGACCTATTCTCAAGAGTTCAATTTTCAAGAAGTTGCCACTTACAAAGAATTTAGCACCTTTAAAATTAAAGAAATTACCCAAGATAAATTCAACAATATCTATTTTTCAACAAGCAAAGGCTTGTTAAAATTTGATGGAATATCAATTACCCTTGTAAATTTTAATGGAAATAAACAATCACAAAAAGTAACTACCGTATTCTCTAACAACGATTCTCTTTTTATTGGAAAAAATAAGAGCTTACAGATACAGACACACAATAAAGTATTCACTTTTGAAGCAAATAGCATTAACAAAATATATCATTATAAGCAGGGATACTTCCTTGGCACAAATCAAGGTATCTTGTATTTCAACAACAAAGAATTACAACCTTTAGCAACCAATTATGATTTAGATTTTTCTATCATAAACGATATTATTAATTATGAAAATAAGTTTTTAGTTGCTTCTAATAGTGGGCTTTGGCTTCTATCTGACCTACTTCAACCTGAAAAAACAGTCTTGATTAGCAAAGGGAATTATTCCTCTTTTTTACAAATTGACAAGAAACTATATGTTGTGAAAAACAATTCTAAAATTGAAGAATTGACTGCGACAAACCAACTGATAGAAAAATATGCTAAACCTAACATAAACAATATTTCAAACATACATAATAAAATATATGTAACTTCTAAGAGTGAAGGTATTGATGTATTAAATCTCATAAATTTTATTTTTGATAAAAGAATTAACAAGTATAACAGTTTCTTAAAATCAAATGAAATAACCGCAATATTTGAAGATGCTGAAGAGAATGTTTTTATTGCAACAGAAGAAGTATTATATATTAAAAAGAAGAACAATGGTAAAGCAAAAGCTTCCTTAAAAATTGCAGCTTTAGAAGTTAATTATAAACTTGTAGACTCTATTAACGTAAACTCTTACAATAGTTCTTTACAACTAAAACCAAGTCAAAATAACCTGTCGTTTTTATTGCAAAATGTTTCTATTCGCAATCCTAAAAACATAGAATTCCGTTATAAGTTAAATGAGAATTTTTCTTTATGGAATGCCAATAAACAAATAAATTTTGCCAGTTTAAAACCAGGCCAATATGAATTTATTGTTGAATCTCGCTTTAAAGGGGAAAAAGAAATAAGTTCCAAAAAATTCTCTTTTTACATAGAAACCCCTTTCTATAAGAAAGGTTGGTTTCTTTTAGTATGTGCTGTTCTTTTTTCTCTATGCATCACTATAATTATTACAAGATATATCAAACAGTTACAAACTAGAAATAGACAAAAAATAGCTGCTTTAGAACTAGAAAGTCATTTGCTTTCTTTAGAACAGAAAGCATTGCAATTACAAATGAATCCGCATTTTATTTTTAATGTTTTAAACGGTATAAAGGCCTTAGGTAATGCAGACGATAAAGAAGCACTAAACAAAGCAATTACCGAGTTTTCTGTACTTTTAAGAAGCATCTTAAAAAACTCTAGGTTAGAAGAAGTTAGCTTAAAGGAAGAACTTGAAACATTGGAAAACTATTTGAGTTTAGAGCAAAAAATGAGCTCAAAAAAATTTGAATTTTCTTTTGAGAAAGCCCTGAATAATATGGATGCTGAAGAACTATTAATTCCGCCTATGTTACTACAACCTTTTATCGAAAATAGTATAAAACACGGAATTTCAAAAATAGCTTCTAAAGGAAAAATAAGTATCCACTTTAAAGTAAAAAACCAATTTTTAGAATGTACGATTCTAGACAACGGCATTGGAGTTTTTCAGTCTCAAAAAGGGAATACAGCTACAAATCATGCCTCTGTTGCTTTAAAAATAACAAAAGAAAGAATTGAGAACCTCTCTAAACTCAATGCATTTTATATTGAAGAAATTCATAAAGAAAACGTCATTTCAGGTACTAAAGTGTGGTTTAAAATCCCTTTAAAAACCGATTATTAAAGAATATGAAAAGAAGGAAATTTATAAAAAATACAGTTCTAACTTCTACGGGTGTCGGTTTCCTTGCAGGTCTATATAGTTGGCAAATAGAGCCTTTTTGGCTAGAGTTTGTAAACGTACAAATGCCTGTTCAACATTTACCTGAAAATTTAATTGGTAAAACCGTGATGCAAATCAGCGACATGCATGTTGGCAATCGATTTGATTATCAATACATCATAGATTCTTTTAAAAAAGCCCAATTATTAAGTCCGGATTTTGTCTTATATACAGGCGATTACGTTTCTTATGAAAATGAAACACAAGTAGAACAGTTAAAAGAAGTTATGAAGTTTGCCGTAAAAGGAAACTTAGGAACTGCAGGTATATTGGGAAATCACGATTACGGAAAAGATTGGGCAGCGCAAGAAGTGGCGGACAAAATCACCACAATTTTACAAACTGCTGGGGTTCCTATTTTAAGCAATGAACAGAAAGAAATGAATGGTTTAAATATTATCGGCTTGGATGATTATTGGGGAATGAATTTTAATCCAAATAAAATAATGTCTACATATGATTCTAAAAAGGCCAATATTGTTTTATGTCACAATCCTGATGTCTGCGATTTAAATGTTTGGAATGACTATAAAGGTTGGATTTTAGCTGGACATACGCATGGCGGACAAGTAAAGCCTCCTTTTTTGAAGCCACCGATGTTACCCGTAAAAAACAAAAAATATAGTGCTGGGAAAATAGATTTAAACGATGGCAGAACTTTATACATTAACAGAGCTCTCGGAAATTTACATCAAATTAGATTTAATGTGAGGCCAGAAATAACCATTTTCACCTTAATAAAATTATAGGTTTATGAAAAAAATAACCACAATTTTAGTAGAAGACAACTCTTTGGCTTTAGAAATGTTAACCAAAGACATCTCTAAAAACCATAAAGAAATTGAAATAATAGGCACTGCAACGGCTGTTGTTGAAGCTGCCAAGTTATTGCGAAAAAACGTACCCGATATACTATTCTTAGATATTATGCTGGGAGATGGGACAGGTTTTGATATTCTAGAAATTTTTCCAAATTTAAATTCTAAAATAATTTTTATAACTGCTAGCGACGCCCATGCTATTAAAGCTTTTAAATTTGCTGCAATAGATTATATATTAAAACCTTATTCTAACGAAGACCTGGCAAATGCCATAGAAAAGGCCAACAAACAATTACAGCCTGCTATTGGCCAATTAAACGTCTTAAAAGAAGTAATTACAAGACCAAATAATGAACTTGAAAAGATCTCTTTACATACTTTAGATAAAATAATTATTACCAATATAAGTGATATTATTCGCTGTAAATCAGATAACAACTACACAACATTCTATTTTAAAAATAAGGAAAAATTATTGGTTTCTAAAACACTGAAATTTTATGCAGACTTGTTAAAAGAAGTGGGATTTTTAAGAGTGCATCAAAGCCATTTAATAAATACCAAATACATAAAAGAATTTATAAAGTCTGATGGTGGTTATTTAATTTTAACGGACAATTGTAATGTACCGGTTTCAGTTAGAAAAAGAAATGAAGTATTAGAGGTTTTAAATTCTTTTTAATTTTTAAATCATTTTTGATTATTCTCAAAAAAAAACTTGTTTTTAAGCTCATCTTAAGGTTAATAGCGTAAAATATTAGCTAAAAATTTATTTATTTTGTAAAAAAATCGTACATTCAAAGAGACCTTATTAATCATATACCTGAAAAGCTTCAGCTTTCCATTACAGCTCTGATTAAATACTATTGAACCAATAATGTCGTCCACTCCTGCACTTCTTGGTTTTGAACATCTTTGCAGTTATAAAATACTTAATAAATTTTATTATGAACAACTATCTCATATTTGCGATACTATTTGGCCTATTTTTCCTTTCTGGCATACGAATCGTTTTTGAATACAAAAGAGCACTTAAATTTAGATTTGGAAAATTTATTAAAACCTTACGACCAGGGTTTCGTTGGATTATTCCTTTTATTGAAACTATCCAAATTGTTGACATTAGAGTGATTACTTTTAATATTGATTCTCAAGAAGTTATGACAGCAGATAATGTTCCCTGTAGTATTGATGGTGTCGTTTTTTTTAAGATTAATAATCCTGAAAAAGCTGTTTTAGAAGTAGAAGAATTCAAATTTGCTATTACTCAATTATCACAAGCTGCACTGAGAGATGTTTGTGGAAAGGTCGAATTAGATACTATTCTTTCAAAACGAGAAGAAATGGGCAAAAATATTAAAGGAATTGTTGAAAAAGAAACCAAAGAATGGGGCATTCAAATTAACGATGTTAAAATAAAAGATATTCAATTACCAGAAAACATGCGTAGAATGATGGCAAACCAAGCCGAAGCTGAGCGTTCGCGGAGAGCACAAATTATTTTAGCGTTGGCAGAAGAACAAGCTGCTGGAAAATTATTACAAGCAGGAAAACTCATAGATCAATCTCCGTCGGCTATTAAACTACGTTTGTACCAAACCTTATCTAATATTGCCGCAGAAAAAAATTCAACAATTATTTTCCCTTTCCCAGAAGAAGCTTTACCTACTAAAAGAAAGAAAAAGTTAAAAACTAAATTTTAGTCTTCAATACTGTTTAAAAAAAAATAAGGGTACAAAAAAAGCCTCTTATTTCTAAGAAGCTTTATTTTCTGGGTGGAAGACGGGATTCGAACCCGCGACCCTCGGTACCACAAACCGATACTCTAACCAACTGAGCTACAACCACCATATAATTGCGGGTGCAAATATAATTATTTTTTCTATTCTAAAACAATAAAAATTTAAATTAATTTACTAAGATTTTCAGCAGCAACGTAACGCTCTGACGTAAAACCTTCTGCGTACTCTACCCCTATTAATCTACCTAAATCTCTAGATCTATAGTTTATACTCTCTATAAACGTTTTACTCGTTATAGGAGATTCTGGTTCCTTGCTATTAGGATCATAGAACTGAGAAGAATAGGCTAGAACTGCAGCTTGTTTTTTGTGTATAAAACCTGTTACGTCAATTACAAAATCGGGTACTATATTTTTCCATTGTATGTAGTGATATACATGTTTTGGACGCCATTTTTCTTGTTGTTTTCCTTCTAATTCAGTTTCAATTTTCACTAATCCACTTAAAAAGCAAGCATCAGAAACCAATTTACTACCTTTTCCGTGATCTATATGTCTATCATCTATTGCATTACACAGCACAATATCTGGCTGATATTTACGAATCATTTTTATAATTTCTAATTGATGCTTCTTATCGTTTGTAAAAAAACCATCAGCAAAACCTACGTTTTCTCGAACCGAAACACCCAAAATTTTTGCAGCATTACTTGCTTCAATCATTCTTAACTCTGCAGAACCGCGGGTTCCTAATTCCCCTCGGGTTAAATCTACAATCCCTACTTTTTTACCTAAAGAAACTTCTTTAGCAATGGTGGCGCCGCAACCCAACTCTATATCATCAGGATGTGCACCAAAAGCTAGTATATCTAATTTCATAATTGTTGTGTCTATTTTAATATGCAATTACTGCAAACTTTTTATAGCTTGCTCTATATCTTTAATTAAATCTTTCGGTTCTTCAATACCTACTGAAAAACGAATTAAACCGTCTTTTATTCCTCTATCCAAACGTTCTTGTTCGCTTAATAAAGCGTGTGTAGTTTGAGCTGGGCTAACCGTTGTGCTTTCTAAACCTGCTAAACTCATTGAAGGCTTTATTAATTTTAATGCATTTTGAAAATCCATCGCGTCTATACCCTCTTCTAGCTCAAAAGACAACATAGCACCAAAACCTTTCATTTGTCTTTTTGCTAGCTCATGTTGGGGATGACTATTTAGTCCCGGGTAATATACACGCTCTATATTTTTGTGTTTCTCTAAGTACTCTGCCATTCTTTGTGCATTCTTGGTTTGCTCTTTTACCCTAAGATTTAAGGTTTTTAAACTTCTTTCTAACAACCAAACAGTTTGGTCACTTAAATTTCCACCAAAATTAATTGCAGTTTTCCAAATTTGACCAATGTGTTCTTTGGATCCTGCAATTGCACCAGCAGAAATATCTGAATGCCCTCCCATATACTTTGTAGCAGAATGTAAAATAATATCAATTCCGAAATCTGCAGGGTTCTGATTTATTGGAGATGCAAACGTATTATCAATCATTGTTATAACTCCGCTTTCTTTACCCAAAGAAGCAATTGCATCTAAATCTGTAATTCCTAATAATGGATTAGAAGGAGTTTCTATATATAAAATCTTTGTATTTACTTTTAGTAACGATTTAAAATCAGCTGCTTTGTCAGATTCTGTAAACGAATATTCAATCCCGTATTTTTCAAATTCTGAAACGATTAAGTTAAAAGTACCACCATAAATTACTTGCTGAATAATTACGTGGTCTCCCGTTTTAAGAAAAGCAAACATAGCTGCAGAAATTGCTGCCATTCCAGAACTAAAAATTAAACCATCTTCTGAGTTCTCTAAAGCCGCAATCTTTTTACATAACATTTCTTGATTTGGAGTATTAAAATATCTTGGATATCTTTTTACATCTACTCCATCAAAAGCATATGAAGTTGACATAAACATAGGCGAAACTGCACCTTTAAACTGCTCATCTTTTACTTCTCCAGTATGCACACAAATTGTATTTATTCCTAGTTTATTAGAATCTTTCATTAAATCATATTTACATCAGCTAATTTACTAAAAGCAATTCTAAATTTCTATAAATTTTGAATATCTTCGCTAAAATGATATCAGTACTAATTATAGGAAATGGAAATGTAGCAGCGCATTTAGTAAAGGCTTTTTTAAAAGTTGATACTATTAGTCTTACACAAGTAAGTTCTAGAAAATTAGAAAATATACCAAAAGCAACTATTACAATTCTAGCAGTTTCAGATGACGCTATTGAAAATGTTTCTTTAAAAATTAAAAACTCTCTTGTGGTACATACTTCAGGTAGTTTTTCCATGAAAGATTTAAAAAACACAACTAATAAAGGCGTTTTTTACATGTTGCAAACCTTTTCTAAGGAGAAAGAAGTAGATCTCTCCAATGTTCCTTTTTGCTTGGAAGCTGAACGTCATGAAGATTATTTATTACTTGAAACATTGGCAAATGCAATTGGTAAAAAAATATATCCTATAAATTCTGAACAAAGAAAAGCCTTGCATGTTGCTGCTGTCTTTGTGAACAACTTCACAAATCATTTGTATAAAATTGGTAATGATATTTGTGAAGAATATAAGGTGCCTTTTGAAATTTTACAACCCCTAATCCAGGAAACATCAGAAAAAATTAAAACTCTTTCACCAGAAAAAGCGCAAACCGGCCCTGCAATTAGAAAAGATGAAGAAACAATAAAAAATCATTTAAACTTGTTGCATAAAGAACAACAAGTAATTTATAAACTTATAACTCAATCTATTGAAAATGGAAATTAGTTACAAACAATTATTACCAAAAATAAGTACTTTTATCTTTGATGTTGATGGCGTTTTAACAAACGGAATGCTAACCATAATGCCAGATGGCGAATTGGTAAGACACATGAATGTAAAAGATGGCTACGCAATGAAAAATGCCCTAAACAAGGGATATCGCGTTTGTATCATTTCTGGTGGAACCAATGAAGGTGTTAGAACGAGACTAGCTGCTTTGGGAATTGAAGATATCTATTTAGGTGCTCACAACAAAATAAAACAATACCAAACACTGATAGAAAAGTACAATTTACAACCAGAAAATGTATTATATATGGGAGATGACGTACCAGATTATCCTGTCATGAAAATAGTAGGTTTAGCTGCGTGTCCAAATGATGCCGTTAGAGAAATTCAAGAAGTTTCTAAATACATTTCTGATAAAAAAGGTGGAGAAGGCTGCGTTAGAGATGTTATTGAGCAAGTGCTGCGTGTACAACAGAAATGGGATGAAAATTTTGATGCAAGTTTATGATTTTATTAACAAAGAGTTTCTTCCATTATTTATAGATTTCAATTTAAAACTAATTAGCATTCTATGAAAAAGAGACTTTTGACTTTCTTATTAATTGCATTCTCAATAGCAATAAACGCGCAAACTATTTTCGGTAAATGGTATTCTAAAGATGAAACAGGTAAAA
>CAJXAS010000028.1 GCA_913050305.1 uncultured Polaribacter sp.
GGAAAATACTCATCTAAATTAAAAGTAATTACATTTTCGAAGCTTAAACCTTCTTCATTATGCAATCTAATTAACTCTTCATAAACTTTTATTGGAGAAGATCCAGTAGCCAATCCTAAAACACATTTTTTATTTTCTCTTTCTTTATCTCTTATTAAATTTGCAATTTCTTGCGCAACTAAATTAGATGCTTCTAAAGATGATTTGTAAGTTACATTGTGGATTTTCTCAAATCTAGTATCCTCAAATTGACCTACGGGTTGGTGTTTTGTTTCTAGTTGCTGAAGCATAATGTTTTGTTTTATACAGTTTATTGTTGTTTTTATAAAAGTAATGTAGCTATCATATTTTTTCTAATTTATTCGACCAAACACAGCATTTTAAGCATAAAAAACAGCCAGAAATATATTTCTATACCTCTGGCTGAATTAATTAAAAACAAATGAAATTTTATTAGAAGTTAGATAAACCAGTATCCCACCATAATCTTGTACCGCCGTTATCTGCCCCTCCTAAAAGAGAAGTAGCTGCAGTTACACCTGCTGCATTGGTAGATTTTTCACTATCTACAAAAGGAATTCTTCTAATTTGGATGTCTGTATCAATAGTACCACCACTTTGGTTACTAGCTACAGGGAAAATTTTAGGATATCCTGTTCTTCTGAACTCAGACCATGCTTCTTGTCCTTCTGGGAACATAGCAATCCATTTTTGAGTAATAATTTTCTCTAATTTTTCTTCATTAGTTCCAGCTGCATCCCAGGCAACAGTACTAGTGCTTAATGCTGCAATGTCCATTGCTGAATTAATTGGATCTACATAGTCTGCAGGTGTAGATGTGTTATCTGCCATATAAGCAGCTGCACCAGTAGCACCATGCTGTTCGAAAGATAAATTAATTCCCATTTCATAATTTGCTTTCGCATCTCCTGCTCCAGACCAACCTCTTAAACCAGCTTCAGCTTTTAAGAAAGCAACTTCTGCTGTTGTCATTAACTGCACTCTAGGCGTATGAATATTATCGTTTATTGCAGAAAAACCAACATAAGCAGCTTTTTGAGCTAATTCATCCGAATACCCACTTAATAAAGGCATACCACCACGAACTCCTTTTACTGCACCAGCAACATCTGTTGGAGCATCAAAGAAACTAGTAGCTCTAGAATCGTTATAACCTGTTAATATAGATTCCATAGATGCATTCATTCTAATATCTCCCCATCCATTGTCTATTACAGATAATGGGTGATCTAACGTACCATTTACAAAAAACCCATCTGCATTAGCAGTCATTAATCCTAAAGATTGACCCAAAGCTTTTTCTCCTTCAGATTTTGCTTTTGTAGGATCTACTTTAGAAATTCTAATAGCTAAACGTAATCTTAATGAGTTTGCTAACTTTACCCATTGTTTATAATCACCACCATAAGATAAATCGAAAGCTGAAAATGCTTGGTTATCGATATCTGCTGTTAAATTAGTTACTGCTGTATCTAAATCTGCAAAGAAAGCATCATAAGCAACTTCTTGAGAATCATAAACCCCAGGGTTCTCTAAATCTCCAAAGTTAGAATATACTATTGGTCCGAATACATCAGAAACTCTGTGCATAGCAGCAACCTTTAATATTAATGCAGTACCGTATAATGTTGGGTACTCATCTTTAGTTAAATCACTAATAGACTTTACATTATTCATAACATTGGAATAAGGTACAGACCAGATAAAACCATTCCATCCACTTACTAAACTGTATGTTGTGTTATTTGCTCCTGCAACAAAAGGTCTTGGAGGTGTTAAATAACCAGAATATACATCAGCATTTAAATTTTGCTGTAATTGATATGACCACGCTGGGTTATATTGGTAAATACTTTCAAAAACAGGCTTATATTTAGATCCTACGTGTTGAAAATCTACCTCTAATTGTTCGTCTGTAATATTTTTGTCGTTTACGTTAAATTGCTCCAAATCACTACAAGAAGTAACAACCAGTCCTAATCCAACCAAACAAGCAAATAATTTATTTATATTTTTCATCTTGTTATTTTTTAGAATGTTAAATTAATGTTTAAACCGATACTTCTAGAAGATGGTAAACCTAAAACATCTACACCTTGTAATGCATTTCCTGTACCTAAAGAGACGTTAGGGTCATGTGGAGCATCTTTGTAAAAGAAAAATAAGTTACTACCTACTAAAGATGCTTTTACTCTTTTGAAGAAAGAATCTTCAGCTAAGTTAAAGTTATATCCAACTGCAACTTCGGCTAATCTTACATTAGTTGCACTGTATACATATTCTCCTGTAAAACCATTTCTACCACCTACTTTACCGTAGTATTCTTGTGCTGGTAATGTAGACTGGATTCCAGCTAAATCAACAACAGCTATAGTTCCGTTAGCAGTTTCTCTAGCAGAATTATTACTAAATCCTTCTACAATTGCTTCTGTCATACTTACTGTTTCTCCACCAAATTTTCCATCAATTAAGAAGTCTAATGTAAAGTTTTTGTATTGAAATGAGTTATTCCAACCTAAATTGAAATCAGGATTTGCATTACCTACTTTAGTTAAACCGTCTACTAAATTAGTATCTTCAGCAAGAACAGCTCCACCATCTACGATAGGAAGTCCGTTAGCATCTCTTCTTACAACTTGTGCATAGATATCTCCATATGATCCACCTTCAACTAAGTAAGAACCAAAAGTATTTACACCTTTTGCAGAAATAGTGAAAAAACTTAAATCAGAACCAGCTAATGCATTCTCATCAGTAATTGAAACAATCTCATTTTTGTTTAAAGAAAAGTTAACTGTTGTTGTCCAATTGAAATCTTCACTCTTAAAAGGAACTGCAAAAATAGAAGCCTCTATACCTTTGTTTAAAATATCTCCTGCATTAATTCCAGCAACACCAGAAGGTACAATTGTTGTAGATACAGGTACTTGGAAGTATTGATCGATTGTACTAGTTCTATAGTACCCAAGGTCAAAACCTACTCTGTTTTCATAGAATTTCCATTCTGTACCTATTTCAAAAGAACGTTGTCTTTGTGGTCTAGGTGTTGTTCCAGGGTATGGTCTTACTGGATTTACACCATTTATACCAGCACCAAAATTAATGGACCTATTAGGGCTAATTTGATCTGCACCAAATCCACTACCAACCTCAGCATAAGAAGCTCTTACTTTTGCAAAAGAAATGTTGCTTCCTAAATCAACAAGGTCACTTAAGATTCCTGTTAAACCAATTGAAGGGTAGAAGAAAGAATTGTCACCTTCTGGTAAAGTAGAAGTCCAGTCATTTCTTGCAGTAAGGTCTAAAAATAAATTATCATTTAAACCAATAGTTGCACTCGCAAAGATAGAGCTACCTCTAATTTCTAAAGAGTTTTGTCTAAAATCTACACCTGGGCTTGCGTTAAAGTTTTGAAAAGAAAAAACATTTGCAAATTGTAAACCTCCGTTTGTTCCTGAGTCTCCTCTAAAAGATTCTGTAGTAGATCTAGTAGTACTTGCACCAACAACACCGTTTACAGAAATTTTATCATTTACTTTTGTATTTATGTTAGCTATAACATCTCCATAAATTTGAGTGAAGTCATTTTGAGTAACAATATATCTACCAGTTAATGGAGCTAATGTCGCATTTGTAGTTGCGTAAATCTTTTTATTAAAATCCATTAAAGATTTGTCATAAGTACCTCTTGTTTGAAGTGATAACCAATCGTTAATAACAAAGTTTAATTTTAAAGAAGCTAAAAGTTTTTTGTTGCTATCTTCTGAAGCATTTCTATTCATTATCCAATAAGGATTTTGCTCAATATCAGAAGTTCCTCTAAACCAACTTTGCGCCATGATGTTTCTGTTTGCGTCATACGCTTCAAAATTAGAATAATCAGATAAAGTTTCACCTGGAGAATCAAAACCATAAACACCTACTAAAGGGTTAAAGTATAATCCAGAGACTGGTCTGTTATCGATGTCTTGAGTAGACGCCATAACACTAGCATTTAAAGTAACTTTATCGTTTAAAAACTTTGCAGTTTCTCTTACGTTAATAGTGTGTTGCTTTAATTTGTTCGTTGGCATAATTCCAGAAGCAGTTGTATTGCTATAAGAAAAATACGTTTGTGCTTTTTCTGTACCTCCAGAAACAGCTAAAGAGTTAATACTTGTAACTCCTGTTCCTAAGAATGAATCAACATTACTTTGAGCATCAGAATTAAAGTCCATCATGTAAGCAGCATTCTCAACAGTTAAGTTTGAAGAAAAATTTACTTTAAAAGCACCATCTTTACCTTTCTTAGTTGTTATTAAAATAACACCATTTAAACCAGCACTACCGTATAATGCAGAAGCAGATGCTCCTTTTAATACCGTTAAAGATTCAACATCATCTGGGTTAATTAAAGATAAAGCGTCTCCACCATCTCTGTTTCCACCACCAATGTCTCCAAAAGTATCTCCTGGTTGTCCTGAGGTTGGGTTAGATAATGGAATACCGTCTACAACATATAAAGGTTGATTGTTTCCAACAGAAGCATTACCTCTCATTAAAACCTTTACAGATCCACCAGCTCCAGAAGCACTTCTAGTAATAGACACACCAGATACTTTACCAGATAAACTATTAATAGGGTTTGTTTGTTTTACTCTGTTTAACTCATCTGATTTAATATCCTGCGCAGCGTAAGTTAAAGACTTTCTTGATTTTTTAATACCAAGTGCCGTAATTACAATTTCATCTAATTGACTTGCGTCATCTTCTAATACTACATTTAATGTATTAGTGCTGCCCGTAACGGTAACTGTTTTTGTTTTCATCCCTAAAGATGAGAAACTTAAAATTTCTCCTACAGAAGCCTTAATGGTATACTTACCATCAAAGTCTGTTTCTGTTCCTTTTGTTGTACCCTGTACAACAACGCTAACTCCTGGTAAAGTTGTACCATCTAATTTAGATGTTACTGTACCAGAAATACTTTTTTCTTGTGCCTGTACATTTAATGTAAAAACAATTGAAAAAACAGCAATTAGTATTGTGTAAATTTTTTTCATGTAAATTGATTAAATTATTTAAATTATTCTTCAATAAAAATAGAATTGTATTGGTTTCAAAAAAAATTTTATATACAAACAACATTAAAAGAACAATGAATGACGTTTTTTTACTGATTAATTGATTTTTGATAAAGTTGTTAGTTTTTTTATTTTTTTTAATGTCTTATATTTACATTCTTAAGTCTAAATTTTAAGTACTCTTTTTTGAATAACACTTTTAAAAACATAAGTTATAAGATACCTATTAAGTATCATTTTTTATTTTGGATTAGCTATTTTCTTCTAAATGTTGTCAGATGGGGAAGCTATTATCAAGATTATTGGTATTCCTTTAAATCTAATATAGTTACTGTTACTTTGGGCATGCTTTTAAGTTATTTCCATGTCTATTTTTTGCTTCCGAAGTTGCTTTTTAGAAAAAAAATTATAAGCTATATTTTATTTTTTTTAATTGGGTTAGTTGTTTTTTATATAATTAGAACGGAACTTATATTTATATTTATAAATGATAATGTTTGGCCAGAATCTCAAACTCCTCAAAGCGCGTATGCATTTAATCATATTTTAGTTGTTTTTTTAATTGGTATTTATGATGTTGGATTGACTACAACCATTAAGTTAACGATAGATTGGATTTTTGATAGAAAGAGGATTGAAAATCTTCAAGCAAATCAATTAAAAACTGAATTACAATTTTTAAAAGCACAAATACAACCGCACTTTTTTTTTAATACGTTAAATAATCTTTATGCTCTAACCTTGGAGAGATCTAAACAAGCACCAGAAGTTGTGCTTAAACTTTCTGAAATTATGGAGTATATTTTATATGATGCAAAAGAACCTAGAATTAGGCTTTTAAATGAGATAAATTATATTCAAAATTATATTGATTTAGAAAAACTGAGGTTTGGTGATAAAGTAAGCGTACAGATAAATATGCAAGGTGATATTGAAACCCAAAGTGTTCCTCCTTTATTGTTCTTACCTTTTATAGAAAACTGTTTTAAACATGGTGCAGTTGAAAATAATAAACTAAATGTTTTGATAGAGTTTGAAGTTACTCATAATAACGTCTTAAGATTTTATGTTATGAATAATTATAATTCATTTCCCCAAAACAAAAAAAATCATGGAATTGGAAATCAAAATGTTTTAAGGAGATTAGAGTTGTTGTATAAAGATAAATTCACCTTAGATATTAAAACAGAGAAACAGCGTTATATTGTAGAATTATTAATACAATTATAATTTAGTATATTTAATTTATGAAAATAAAATGCGTAATTATAGATGATGAGCCTTTAGCTATTAACGTTGTTGAAAATCATTTAAAAGAATTTCAGAATTTTGAAATTATTGAAACATTTAATAACCCTATTGAAGCTTTATCATTATTAGAGGAAGGAAATGTTGATGTGCTATTTTTAGATATCAATATGCCAAAAATGAATGGCTTAGACTTCGCAAAAACTTTAAATTCAAAAATGAATGTTGTGATAACATCAGCATATAGAGAATACGCAGTTGAAAGTTTTGATTTAAACGTTTTAGACTATTTAGTAAAACCAATACCTTTTAATCGGTTTTTAAAAACGATTAATAAAATTACGCAAAAAGTTTATTTACGAGAAGGAATTCAAAAAGAAGAGGGCTCCAGTAATGAGTCTTTCATTTTTTTGAAAGTTGATAAAAAACTAATAAAAATTAAATTTGAAGACATTTTATATATTGAAAGTTTAAAAGATTACATTAAGGTATTTACAACCTCAGGAAATTATCTTGTACATAAATCTTTAACAAGTATGACAGAAGAACTTCCAGATAGTAATTTCATAAGAATTCATCGTTCATATACTATTGCAATAGGTAAGGTTAAAAGTGTAGAAGGTAATTTAGTCGAAATTGCGACCACTAAAATTCCTATAGGTAGAAAGTACGTAAATCATGCAAAACGTATTATCTTAAATATAGATTAACGTACTAAATAAAATTATTTAGATTCTAAAATAATTCTGTTTGACATTAATTATATGTCATTGGTAGAATTAATTTTTTACTTAATTCACCTAATATGTATATTTCATTTGCTTTAAAGTTTATAAATTATTAAAAATATATAATTATTATGTCTAATACTGCACCAAAATCATCCACAAAAAATAATACACTCGTACCAATACTTATTATAGCAGGTTTGTTCTTTATTTTTGGATTTGTTACCTGGATAAACGGTGCGCTAATTCCGTTTATGAAAACCATAAATGAACTTACAGATGCGCAGTCTTATTTAGTAGCATCAGCATCCTATATTTCTTTTGTTGTTATGGCTTTACCAGCTTCGTACATTATAAATAAAGTTGGGTACAAAAAAGGAATGTCTTTAGGGTTGATAATAATGGCGATAGGAGCTTTATTATTTATACCAGCTGCGAATGCAAGAACTTATTGGATGTTTTTAACAGCTATCTTTATTCAAGGAGCAGGTATGACTTTGTTGCAAACTGCATCTAACCCCTATATAACTATCTTAGGACCTATTGAGAGTGCTGCAAAACGTATTGCAATCATGGGAATTGCTAATAAAGTTGCTGGAGGTCTTGGATCTGTAATATTTGGGGCGATTTTATTATCTGGAATAGATGGTATTAAAGAAAAATTAAATATTGTTGATGAAGCAGAAAAAGAAAGTCTGTTAAACACGATGGCAGACAGTGTTATTACACCTTATATTGTAATGGCAATTGTATTGTTTTTGTTGGGTCTTTTAATTAGAAAAGCTCCTTTACCTAATGTTGAAGCAGCACCTATTGAAGTTTCTGAATCTGGAGAAAAAGCAAAAATTAGTATTTTTCAGTTTCCACATTTATGGTTAGGTGTTTTAGCTTTGTTTTTATATGTAGGAGTAGAGGTTGTGGCTGGAGATACTATTATTTCTTACGGAATTTCTCTAAACATTCCGGTAGAGGATGCTAAGTTTTTTACACTGTTTACATTAATGGCAATGGTAGCAACATATGCTTTAGGTGTTTTCTTAATACCTAAATATATCAGTCAATCTTTTGCTTTAAAGGTGAGTGCTATTTTAGGAATTATATTGTCTTTTTGTATTGTTTATACATCAGGGTTTACATCTGTACTTTTTGTAGCCGCTTTAGGTATTGCAAATGCATTGGTTTGGCCAGCAATATGGCCTTTGGCTTTAACAGGTTTAGGTAAGTTTACCAAAACAGCATCTGCATTGTTAATTATGGCAATTTCAGGTGGAGCAATTATTCCGCTTTTATATGGCGCTTTGGTTGATAACAAAAAAGAAGCATTAATAGCAACAGGAATAAATGAAGTGAGCGCATTAGCAGAAGCTGCTTCTTTTGGATATTGGATTTTATTACCTTGTTATATTGTTATTTTTTACTATGCTTTCTGGGGCCATAAAGTAGGTTTAAAAAAAGCTTAGTTTTATGTTAAAAAAAAGAATAGAATCTGTTGATGTTTTAAGAGGTTTTGTGATTGCAGCAATGATTTTGGTAAATACACCAGGGAATTGGAGTACTATTTACCCCCCTTTATTACATGCAAAATGGCATGGTCTAACTCCTACCGATTTAATATTTCCATTCTTTTTATTTATTGTGGGTATCTCTATTTACTTTGCTTATAAGAATAGTGAAAACTCGATTATAACATACAAAAAAATAGCAATCAGAAGTTTAAAGCTTTTTGGTTTGGGCTTTTTTCTGAATTTATTTTTACCTTATTTTCCTTTTTTTAATGAATTTAAAACACTCAGATTCCCTGGTGTTTTACAAAGAATAGGAGTTGTATTTTTTGTTTCATCTGTTTTATATTTAAACTTTAAATGGAAAACAATATTTACAATCGGAATAACTATTTTAATTGGGTATTGGGTATTGTTAGGTTTTATGCCTTTACCAGATGGAACTTTACCTACTTTTGATAGGGCGCCTAATAATTGGTCAAACTATATAGATTTAAATATTTTAGGTAAACATATGTGGCAAGCAGATTATGACCCTGAAGGCTTATTAAGTACAATTCCCTCAATAGTTACTTGTATGTCTGGTGTGTTAATAGCTAAACATTTAGACCACTTTAAAAGCATTAAGTATTTAATTATAATAGCATTTATTTCATTAGCTTCTGGTTATGGTTTTAATATTTGGTTCCCAATAAATAAAGCAATTTGGAGTAGTAGTTTTGTATTGGTAACTAGTGGTTGGGCAACTTTAATTCTTGCAGTAGTTTATTACTTAAAAGATATTAGACAACTTAAGTTTGGAAACATTTTTAAATATGTTGGTATGAATGCAATTACCATTTATTTCTTGTCTAGTTTTATATCTAAAACAATGTACCTAACAAAAACAGGAGGTAACAATAATTTACATAGCTATATATACAATACTTTTTTTGTACAATCTTTTCTTTCAGATAATTTTTCTTCTCTTTTATATGGGTTTGCTGTTGTTGCTTTTTACTTAAGTATTGGTTACATAATGTTTAGAAAAAAAATATTTATAAAGGTGTAAAACAGAGTTATACTGCCAAAGAATTTATAAACCCTATGGTATGATTGTTAAACCTTTCTGGTTGTTCTACGTTTACAACATGGCCACAATTATCTATCACAAAAAGTGAAGCCGTAAGATGTTCTGTAACAATATTTTTTATGGAAGGTAAAAACAAATGATCTTCTGAGCCCATAATGTATAAGGTAGGAATTTGAATATCTTTTGTTCTAAAAAACCTTAATAATGGATTGATTTCTGATGTTAATTTAAACCAACGGATAAATTCTTTTTGGTATAGTTTCTTTGCTTCGTTTACAAATAACAATCTAGATTTCTTGTGATTTTTATTTGGCATAATAATAAATGCAAAGAGCTTATATAGCAACATGTAAGGAACCACCGATTTAAAAATATTACCAACTTTCATTAACACTTGAGAGCGAAAGTTCATCTTTATGATTGCACCACCCATAATCATACTCTTTACCAATTCTGGTCTTTTTTCAGCTAGATTTCTAATTAGAATTGTACCTAAAGAAATACCAATAAAATGCGATTTTTCTATTTTGAGAGCATCAATAACCTCTACAATATCTGAAGTAATAGAATCGAAGGTATACTTGGCCTTAAAAGTGTCTTTTAATTTTATTTGGCTATTTCCGTGTCCGCGTAAGTCTAAAATTAGTACGTTAAACTGTTTTTTAAAATCGCGCACTTGCTTAAACCAAATAGAACTGCTACCTCCTGCACCATGCACAAAAGTTACCCATTCTTTAGAAGTTGTATGCGGATATGAATAGTAATTTAACAATATTTTATTTCAAATTAAAGTACAAAAATAGCCTATTTATATGTCAATAGATAAGATAGTACGTTTATTAACGTTTTAAAAATTACAATAAAATTGAATTTACTAGTGTTCTTTTTTTTGAACTAAATTTAATAGCACAAAAATTAACAAAGCAGGCAGCACCCAACCCAAACTGTTTTCTGCAAAAGGAATAATACTTTTAATTCCGGTTAAATTTTCTCTAGGAATAATAAACCCAAGAAAATCTGTAATACTAAAAATGAAAGTTACTAAAACTACGCCTCTAAACACCAATTTAGATGCATATTTTTCTGGCAGTATATTTAATAAAATAAGAATAATAGTTATTGGATATAAAAACATGAGTGCAGGCACTGCTAATGTAATTATAAAATCTACTTGATAGCTACCCACAATAATTCCAAGGATAGAAGCTATTGCAGCCGTAATAATGTATACTTTTTTAGAATTATTAAAAACCCCTTTTATATAATCTGCCGTTCCTGTTACAATACCAACCGCTGTGGTAAAGCAAGCCAACGCAACCAAAACACTTAAAAAAGTAGTTCCGAAATTACCCAAAGTTTGTGTGCTTAAACCTGCCAAAACCTCAGTTCTAGATGCATTTTCTGCAAATGTTGATGCATACAAAGCACCTCCTAAAATTAAACCCCCATAGATTAGTAGCAAACCCGTACCTGCTATAAAACCTGCTTTTCGAATTAAGGTTCTTTTTGCTTCAAAGGTAGTGTGACTGCTATAGTCTAAAGAAATAATAATTACGGCTCCTACAACCACACCAGCAATGGCATCAAAGGTTTGATACCCTTCTAAAATACCATCTATAAAAGGATTTTCAAAACCAGATGCGCCTAAAATACCTGGAGAAGCAAAGAAAGAAATACCAATAATTACCAATAAAATAACCACAATTATAGGTGTTAAAAAGGTACCTATTAAACTAATAATTCTAGATCTATTTACTGCAAATAGAAATACCAATAGAAAATAAACAATACTTGTTAGAATTGGCGGCGTATCAAAAAATGGCTGAATTGCCATTTCATGCGTTACTGCAGCGGTTCTTGGAGACGGAATAGCTATGGCAATACTATAAATTAAGAAACAAAATAGCGTGCTAAAAGCAGGAGAAACCTTCTTCCCGAAATCATACAACGTTCCTTGTAGTTTTGCATGTGCAAAAATTGCTAAAATAGGAATGGTAATTCCCGTAATAATGAATCCTAAAACTACAATCCACCAATCTGCGCCTGCTTTTACCCCTAAAGTTGGCGGTAAAATTAAATTTCCTGCTCCAAAAAAGAGTGAAAATAGTGCAAAACCGGCAATCCAAATTTCTTTTGTTTTGTTCATTGTAATTCTTGTCTTCGTGCCGGAAATATACATATTTTTGTGTGATGCAAAAATCATTAACTTTTAAAAATGCAAATATTTCTTTTTCTGATCAAGGAAAAGGAACTGCTGTTGTTTTAATTCATGGGTTTTTAGAGAATGCTACTATGTGGAAAAACGTTGTACCCGAGATTTCTAAAAGAAACAGAGTAGTTACTATTGATTTGTTAGGGCATGGAAAAACAGATTGTTTAGGCTATATACATACCATGGAGTTGTTTGCAGCAACCATTGCAGCGGTTTTAAAAGCATTAAGAATTAGAAAATGTGTTTTAGTTGGGCATTCTTTGGGTGGTTATATTGCCTTGGCTTTTGCAGAAAAATATCCGCAGAAAGTAAAAGGGCTGTGTTTAATGAACGCTACATCTAATGAAGATACTTTAGAACGCAAAGCATTGCGTTTGCGTGCCAATAAAATGATTGCCAATAACTTTAGAAATATGGTGCGTATGTCTTTTACCAATTTGTTTGGCCCCAAAAGCAAAACTATTTTTAAGGAGGAAGTAGAATTAGCCGTTTTTGGAGCTTTACAAACACCCATGCAGGGTTATATTGCTGCGCAAGAGGGCATGGAAATGCGTGCAAACAGAAACCACGTTTTAACTGACAATAGTTTTAAGAAATTATTAATTATTGGCAAGAATGATCCTGTTTTAGATTTTGAAACTTCTTTAGACGAGGCTGAAAAAACGAACTCAGCAATTGTTGTTTTCCAAAACGGACACATGCCTCATATTGAAAATAAATTGGAATTAAATAATGCTTTGAAAGCATTTATGAAAATTTGTTAAAGGTGGCTTCATTCATAAAGAAGAGCTAATTTCAATTGATGCACTGTTTAATGGTGGTTGTTGGTTCTGATAATTTAAAAAC
>CAJXAS010000029.1 GCA_913050305.1 uncultured Polaribacter sp.
CCAAACATTGGAATGCAAATTTCTCTAGCTTTTTCTTCCATTCCACATAAACGCAGTGCTTTTAAACCTCTGTCCGACAATGCCAAATTAATAGATCTACCTGCGGATATGTCGGTAGTCCTTAAATCTGGTCTACTTTCATATAAGTCTACCTTGAAACCTCTTTGCGCAAGTCTTAAAGCGAGTAAACTCCCGCACAAACCTGCTCCGATAATTAGTACTTTATCTTTTTTTTTCATTAATTAAAAGTATTGTTTGTCTATTGTTATGATCAACTTAATCTAAAATAAAAATCAGTGTTCATATAACTTATATATATTCTAATGGTCTTTTTTCATTTTCGTTGCTATTTTTTTAATCACAAAAACTAGAATGATAAGAAACCTTTTAATATCGAAACCATGCGATACACATCTTCAAAAGAAGTATACATTGGCACTGGTGCGCAACGTAATACATCTGGTTCTCGCCAATCTGTTATTACATATTGTTCTGTTAATTTTGTATGCAAACTCTTGTCTGCATTTTTAACTTGAATAGATATTTGACAACCTCTTTCTTTTGGATTACTTGGTGTAATTATTTTTATGTATTCAGAATCCATTTTACGAATTAAAAACTCAAAATATCCTGTTAATTTTTCTGATTTCTCTCTCAACGCATCCATACCAACTTTGTCAAATAAATCTAAAGAAGCTTTAATTGCTGCCATAGATAATATTGGCGGATTAGATAATTGCCAACCTTCTGCACCTACCATAACATCGAATGGCTGCCGCATATTAAATCGTGTTTCTTTATTATGGTTCCACCAACCTGCAAAACGCGGTAAGTCTTTATTTTTGGAGTGCTTTTCGTGTACAAATAAACCTGCCAAACTTCCAGGACCCGAATTTAAATATTTATAGGTACACCATGCTGCAAAATCTACATTAGAGTCGTGTAAATTGGGCTGCACGTTTCCTGCACCATGCGCCAGATCAATACCAACAACACAGTCTTTCGAATGCCCGATTGCCGCAATTCTTTTAAGATCTAAAAACTGACCCGTATAATAGTTTACACCTCCAATTAATAAAAGTGCAATTTCGTCGCCCTGTGTTTCAATGATTGTTTCTAAATCTTCGATATTTAACAAGTCCTCATTTATTCTTGGCTTCCATAGAATAATATCTTCTGTAGAAAAACCATGAAACTTTAATTGAGATTCTACTGCATACCTATCAGAGGGAAATGCATCACTTTCTATAACAATTTTATATTTTATTTTAGTAGGTCTGTAAAATGAAACCATTAACAAATGAAGATTTGTAGTAAGCGTATTCATTACAACTACTTCTATTGGTTTTGCTCCTACAATTTTAGCCATTTTATTCGTTAATAATTCATGGTAATTTAACCATGGATTCCTAGCTTCTAAATGCCCTTCTACTCCTAAATTTGCCCAATCTTCTAATTCTTGATTGATATATTGTTTCGTTGATTTTGGTTGTAATCCTAAAGAGTTTCCTGTAAAATAGAGCCATTCAGTCCTTTCCAAAACTTCAGACTTCACTTTCGGAATATGAAATTTATCCCGCAAAAAAGCAAGTGAATCTTCTTTATCTAGCTGTTTTGCAAAAGCTAAAGAGTTTTGATATTTCATCTATAAAAAATGATTTACATCAAATATAAAACAATCCTTTTTAGATATCAATTTTTTGAGTTTTGATTTTTTGTACTTTAGCTGAAAATATTATTATTAATGAGAATTTCAAAACTTTTTATGTTACTATTTTTGGTTCTTTTTATGTCATGTAAAAATGATGCCAAAATAATTATCGAACTACAAAATATCCATTCCAATATAAAAGCAAATTTTGCTCCTGACAAACGTGTTGAGCTGTTTAATATTCATTTTGAGTTTGCAGACAATCAATTGATTCTTGAAGGAGAGACCACCTCCAGAAGAGCATTTTCTGTGCTATTAGATAGTTTAAAAAACAGAAAATTAGAATTCACAAATAATGTACGAATCTTACCAGATAGCGCTGTAGGTGATAAATTATATGCTATTGCGAGAAACTCTGTAATAAATATTCGTTCTGCACCAAAACATTCTGCAGAATTAGGCACACAAGGTTTGTTAGGAATGCCTTTAAAGGTTTTAGACAAAAAAGGAGATTTCTACAAAATTCAAACACCAGATAGCTATATTTCCTGGGTAGACAAAGGGGGTATTGAGCGAATGAACAAAAGCGAATTTAATACTTGGAACAGCACTAAAAAAGTAATTTTTACGAAGAATTCTGGCCTTGTATTCGCCACAAAAAGCAATAATTCTAAAATTATTTCTGATATTACTTTAGGCGGTCTTTTAAATTATATTTCTGAAGATGATACTTTTTATGAAGTAAAATATCCTGACAAAAGAACTGGTTTTATTAAAAAAAGCGAAAGTTATATTTATAAAAACTGGCTACAAGAAGTGCAACCATCAAAAGAGAGTATTGAAATAGTTGCCAAAACAATGGTCGGGTTTCCATACTTGTGGGGCGGAACCTCTTCAAAAGGAATAGATTGCAGCGGATTTACAAAAATGGTTTATTTAATAAATGGGTTTATAATTCCTAGAGATGCTTCTCAGCAAATAAACGCGGGTGAATCAGTAGATTCTAATTTAAATTTTAAAGCTTTAGAAAAAGGAGATTTATTATTCTTCGGAAGAAAAGCAACAAAAACAACAAAACAACGTGTGGTGCATGTTGGTATTTGGCTAGGTAATGATAAAATGGAATTTATTCATGCTTCTGGTAATGTACACATTAGCTCTATGGATGAAAAAGAGCCGAATTATGATGACCTAAATAAGCGCAGATATCTGGGCAGCAAACGTTATTTAAATACTGAAGATGCTCACATTATTAACTTGAAGGATAAAATGAAATTATAGTTATTACTTCGCAAAAAATATTAATGAAAATGCATTTTTTTCTTTTCTAGATCTTTCTTGAAAAAATAAAAATCACTCCTTTCATCATAATAAAAGAAACATAAAAAAAGCCTTTCAAATAATTGAAAGGCTTTTTTCTTACAAGAAGTTTAAAACTCTTGACATATCATTCATTTTATAAATTAATATAAAACTCTAAATTTAATTGTTCCATCAATTTTCCTTAATTCTTCTAAAACAGCTGTATTATATTCTTTATCTAAATCTGTAATTACGTAACCTACAGAAGAATCTGTAGACAAATACTGACCTATAATATTTAAGTTATATTCTGCTAATACCTTATTTATTTTTGCCATAACTCCTGGCACATTTTTATGAATATGTAAAAAACGGTGTGCTTTTGTTTGTCTTGGTAAACGAATATTTGGAAAATTTACAGCATCTACTGTATTCCCAGAATTAATATATGCCATAATTTTACTTGGTACAAAGTCTGCAATATCTCTTTGCGCCTCTTCTGTACTTCCTCCTACATGTGGTGTTAAAATTACATTTGATAATCCTTTTAAATCTGTATAGAATTCACCATTTTTTCTTGGTTCTTCAGGATACACATCTACTGCGGCACCTGCTAATTTTCCACTTTTTAAAGCGGCAACTAAAGCTTCAATATTCACAACAAAACCACGAGAAAGATTCACTAAATGTGCACCATCTTTCATTTGAGAGATTTCTTTTTCTCCGAAAAAATTCTTGTTAGAAGAATTGTCATCAACATGTAAAGTAACTACATCAGATACTGCCAATAATTCAGACAGTTCGTCTATTTTAGTAGCATTTCCTAAAGCTAATTTATCTTCAACATCATAATAACAAACATCCATTCCTAGTGCCTCTGCTAATATTGATAATTGTTTACCAATATTACCATAACCAACAATACCTAGTTTTTTACCACGAACTTCTCTAGAACCTGCTGCTGTTTTATTCCACTGACCATTATGAATTTCTGTACTTCTTTGAAAAACACTACGCATAAGCATAATAATTTCTCCTATTGCTAATTCTACAACAGAACGTGTATTACTGTATGGTGCATTAAAAACCACAACACCGTTCTCTTTACATGCTTCTAAATCTATTTGCTTGGTACCAATACAAAATGCACTTACAACCATTAAACGCTCTGCAGCTTCTATGACTCTTCTAGTTACATTTGTTTTAGAACGAATTCCTAAAACATGTACATCTTTTATTTTTTCAATCAATTCATCTTCAGATAAACTTTTTGAAACTGTTTCTACTGTAAAACCATCTTTAGATAACTTTTTAAAAGCATCTGAATGTACGTTTTCTAAGAGTAAAATTTTAATCCTGTTCTTTGGGTATGAAATATTTCTTGGCAAATCGTTTACGTATAAAAATTCATCTAAATTCGGAGCAATATGATCTGCTTTTTCTGTTGTTTTTTCTCTTGAAACGTTTTCTGTATATGCAAAAAAAGTATCTGCTATACCAGCTTCACGAGTAACATAATCGCTGTAACCATCTCCAATAACTTGTATCTCTCCCTCTAAGTTCATGTCTTTTAAACATTGAATTTTTCCATTGTGTTTCGATAATGGATTGTTGGCATCAAAACCAATAATTTCTCCATCTGTTGCAAATTCAAATGTATTTGCAAACACTCTTTCTGAGGGTATATTGTATTCCTTTACAATAGGATCTATAAATTCTTTGAAACCACAGGAAATTACATAAATATTTTCTGCGAAATCCTCAAAAAATGATTTATTGCTTTCAATAGAACTAGAAACCTGCTTTTTTAAAGCGCTTACCAAACTACCTAAGTCTGCTTTATTCGCTTTTAAAAGCTGAATTCTTCTTTCTAAAGATTCTGTAAAAGAAATTTCGCCGTCAATACCTAAATTCGTAATATCTATAATTTCCTGAATTATCGCATTCTTATTTGGGTTGTTTGTCAACGTTATTTCTGCCAAAACATCTAAGGCCTCTACCTTTGTTAACGTACTATCAAAATCAAAAACATAACTTCTTTTCTTGGTATTCATCTTTAAAACCTTGGGTAACTTATGGAATGTAAAGTTACGAATATAGTAGGGCTCTAGAAAGCAAATTTAAAGTTTTATGATTAATCACGTAATTCAGAGTAATAATCCTAAAGTTGACAAAAAACAGCAATAAATGAGCTATAAATTATAGAATCCTAAAAGAAGTAACCACCAAATTATAGGTAAAGATTCTACCCAAAAAGAGCTGTAGTATTTAGATTGATTCATTTTTGAACGCATTAGGAAAATCAAGGTTGTAAAAAAGAAAATCATAAATACATTCTTAGAAATATCATTTGCATTAACTCCATATTCTAGTAATAAAGCGAAAATCATTATACCTAGTCCCAATCTTTTGGTTTTTTGTACGCCTATTTTCTTGGGAATTGTTTGCAGGGAAATAGCATCATACTGCACATCTCTTATGTCAAACGGTAAAACTAAAACCACTACAATTAAAAAACGTTGCAAGCATAAAAACAAAACTGTCAATGAGACTTCTCTACTAGCCTCTATCACTGGAAGTAAAACAGTAAAACCTGCCCAAACCATAGCCACAACTATTATCTTTAGATAGCTAATTTGACGTAAATTTTTGTGAAATCCGCTTAAAAAAGGAACAGCATACAGTAAGGTTAAAAGTACAAAGGGAGCACTGTAAATTAAAGTTTTTAAGGAAATTTGAGCTCCATAATAACACGTTGCTAAAAAACAAAAGAAAGAAAAAATCTGAATTATTTTTAAATCTTCTGTAAGACTTCTGTGATGTAATTTTGCAACACCTGCATATTTCACAAAATTATAACCCGTAATTGTTGCGAAGAAAATAAAATAATTAAAATACTCTTGATGATCGAGTTCAAAGTACTGTTCTGTTACTCTTACAAACGCATACACTGCTATAGCCACGTGAATACTCGCATTGATATAAAAATTAAAAAACAGTTTAAAAAACTTCATAAAACAAAAATAACCTTTCTGTTGATAACATTTGTTTTTAGTTAATAATTAACCTCAAATTAACTGAATTAGAAGCCATAATATTTTATTTAATTCTTATTTTTGGACTGTCAAAAAAATATTGTTTTTTGACTGCATAAACTCAATACTAAATCGATTGAAAACAATCGTTCACAAAACTTAATAAATGAATACAAATTCGTTTCAACGCAGACATATTGGCCCTAATAATGCAGAGCAAGCAAAAATGCTAGCAACTATTAACGCCAAAAATTTAGAACAATTAATTGATGAAACTGTTCCAGATAATATTCTTCTAAGAAGTCCTTTAGACTTAGAACCTGCTATGAGTGAATATGAGTATTTAGGACACATTAAAGAACTTTCAGAAAAAAACAAAGTATTTAAAAGCTACATAGGTTTAGGATATAATGAAGCTATTGTGCCAAGCGTAATTCAGCGTAATATTTTAGAAAACCCAGGTTGGTATACTGCTTACACACCTTATCAAGCAGAAATTGCACAAGGTAGATTAGAGGCGTTGTTAAATTACCAAACAATGATTTGTGATTTAACAGGAATGGAATTAGCAAATGCGTCTTTATTAGATGAAGCTACAGCCGCTGCAGAAGCAATGACATTGCTATATGATGTTAGAGAGCGCGCTAAGAAAAAAGCAGGCGCTCATAAGTTCTTTGTTTCTAGCGAAATTTTACCGCAAACATTATCTCTTTTACAAACACGTTCTACTCCTATTGGTATTGAATTAGTAATTGGAAACCATGAAGACTTTGATTTTACAGACGATTTTTTCGGCGCAATTTTACAATATCCAGGAAAATTAGGACAAGTATTCGATTATGAGAATTTTGTAGCAAAAGCAAATGGAAATAATATAAAAGTAGCTGTTGCGGCAGATATTCTATCCTTGGTAAAATTAAAAGCCCCAGGAGAATTTGGAGCCTCTGTAGTGGTTGGTACCACGCAGCGTTTTGGAATTCCTTTAGGATATGGCGGCCCTCATGCGGCTTTCTTTGCAACTAAAGAAGCATACAAAAGAAGTATTCCGGGAAGAATAATTGGTGTTACTAAAGACTTGAACGGAAAACGTGCTTTGAGAATGGCATTGCAAACCAGAGAGCAACATATTAAAAGAGAAAGAGCTACTTCTAACATTTGTACAGCTCAAGTTTTATTAGCTGTTATGGCAGGAATGTATAGTGTTTTTCATGGTAAAAACGGAATTCAATTTATTGCAGATTCGGTACACCATAAAACCATAACACTAGCCAATACTTTAAGTTCTTTAGGAGTTGAACAAACCAATACTTCATTTTTTGACACCATTTCAGTGAAAGCTGATTCTAAAAAAATAAAAGCTATTGCTGAAGCAAATAAAATAAACTTCAACTATATAGATGATAGAAACTTATCTATCTCAATCAATGAAACTGTTGGTATAAAAGAATTAAATGCTATTGTCGCTGTTTTTACAGAAGCTTTAAATATAAAGACCACAACCATTTCTACTATTTTTGAAGGAAATTCGATTCCTAAAAACGCACAAAGAAACACTTCATTTTTAGATAATAAAATTTTTAACACGTATCAATCTGAAACAGATATGATGCGATATATTAAAAAACTAGAGCGCAAAGATTTAGCCTTAAACCATTCGATGATTTCTTTAGGTTCTTGTACTATGAAATTGAATGCAGCGTCAGAAATGTTGCCTTTAAGCAATCCACAATGGGGAAATATTCACCCATTTGTGCCATTAGACCAAGCGGAAGGATATCATGCAGTTTTACAAAAACTAGAACATCAATTAAATATTGTTACTGGTTTTGCTGGTACTTCTTTGCAACCAAATTCTGGTGCGCAAGGAGAGTTTGCAGGTTTAATGACAATTAGAGCATATCACTTGTCAAATAATGATTCTCATAGAAATATCTGTATTATTCCTGCCTCTGCCCATGGTACAAATCCAGCTTCTGCTGTAATGGCTGGTATGAAAGTAGTAGTTACTAAAACTGCAGAAAATGGAAATATAGATGTGGATGATTTACGAGAAAAAGTGGCGTTGCACTCAGAAAACTTAGCCGCGTTAATGGTAACGTACCCATCTACACACGGAGTTTTTGAGAGTGAAATTCAAAATATCACCAAACTTATTCATGACAATGGCGGACAGGTATATATGGATGGTGCAAACATGAATGCACAAGTAGGTTTAACAAATCCTGCAACTATTGGCGCAGATGTTTGTCACTTAAACTTGCACAAAACATTTGCAATTCCACATGGTGGCGGGGGTCCTGGAGTTGGCCCTATTTGTGTTGCTCCACAATTAGTTCCATTTTTACCTTCAAATCCTGTTATTAAAACAGGTGGTGAACATGCCATAACGGCCATCTCTGCAGCACCCTGGGGCTCTGCTTTGGCTTGTTTAATTTCTTATGGATATATTACAATGTTGGGTTCTAAGGGATTGACAGATTCAACAAAAATGGCAATTTTAAATGCAAATTATATCAAAGAGCGTTTAGAAGGTTATTACCCAACTTTATATACAGGAGAAAAAGGACGTGCAGCACACGAAATGATTATCGATTGTAGAGATTTTAAAAACAACGGAATTGAAGTTGTAGACATTGCAAAACGTTTAATGGATTATGGTTTTCACGCACCAACGGTTTCTTTTCCAGTTGGAGGAACTATGATGATTGAACCTACAGAATCTGAGAGTATTGCTGAACTAGATCGTTTTTGTGATGCCATGATTTCTATTCGTAGAGAAATAACTGAAGCAACTATAGCAGACGATAATAACCCATTAAAAAACGCACCTCATACACAAGAAATGCTAACTAGTGATGAATGGACTTTACCATACACAAGAAAACAAGCAGCTTTTCCTTTGGCATATATTGCAGATAATAAATTTTGGCCAACCGTTAGAAGAGTTGATGACGCTTATGGTGACAGAAACTTAATTTGCTCATGCAGCCCAATTGAAGATTATATGTAACAAAGTAGTGCAATATTTAAATATTAAAACCGCTACCAAAAACTGATTTTCTTTCAGAATTTGATAACGGTTTTTTTGGTTTTACAATTGTGCTAAAGGTGAACTATTTTTTTTCTAAATGCTCTTCAATGTCTGCAATATGGTACTGCAATGCCTGTGCAGAAATCTGTATTTCTTTTATCAGTAAAGCTAAAGAAATAATGAGTAAAATAAGTGCGAAGCCAAATAAGTAAACGGCTATCATTTGCTGTTTTACATATATTAAAAACATAGTTAGAACACAAAAAAGTAAACTAGAAATTCCAAAAATCTGCATCCACCTTGTTAAGTTTAAACGCATTTTTAAATTTTTAATTTGCCTTAATAGTGATTTTTGTTTTTTCTGCAAATAAATATCATGTAAATTTCGAATTACAGCCGCATATGCCAAAAACCGATTGGTATATGCAAGCATTATCAATGAAATTGCAGAAAATAAAAGTGCTGGTGTTGTAAGTGTGAGTTGTTCCATAGTAGAGAACAAAATTAATTAATATTTTCTACTTTAAATATATAATTTAAATTTTCTGTATTTTTGAATGTATGAAAAAGATAATCTACCCGATAATAGTTCTTTTTAGTTTTATTATAAACGCTCAAAAACTACCTAAAAACTTTGTTTACCTAAAAGATATTGCACCCTCTATAAGAATAGAACTGCGTTATTTTTCGAATAATAATTTTATAGGAAAACCTATAGATGGTTATAACAGTAATTCTTTAATCATAACCGAGCGAACCGCTAAATCTTTAAAAAAAATTCAACAAGAATTGTTAAAAAAAGAATTGAGTCTAAAAATATTTGATGGGTATAGACCACAGCAGGCGGTAGATCATTTTGTAAGATGGGCAAAGGTGCTGAATGACACAATAATGAAAGCCCAATATTATCCAAAAGTTAAAAAAAAGAACCTTTTTAAAAATGCTTACATCGCCGAAAAATCAGGACACTCTAGAGGCAGCACTATAGATTTAACCATTATAAACATCAAAGCAGACGAAGCTTTAGACATGGGAAGTGAATATGATTTTTTTGGAATACAATCTCATCCCTCATATAAAAACATCTCAAAAAAACAAAAAAAAAATAGAATGCTTTTGCGTAAAATAATGTTAGATAATGGTTTTAAGCCTTATGAAAATGAATGGTGGCACTTCACACTAAAAAAAGAACCTTTTCCAAATACTTATTTTAAATTTCTAATAAGTGAAAATTAACAAATTCTTTAGGCTATCATTTTAAATCAGCACTATATTTGCTTTAAATTGTTCGTAATTTATTCTCAATGAAACAAACTATTCAAATATTTACTTTTGTATTCTTTATGCTATCTTCAAGCGCGTTTGTTGCGCAGTTAGATAAAAATAATGGAACCAATGATAAAGGTAAGATAAAAGCATTTGTATTAACTAACAATAAAGTGGCAGAGCAACCAAAATCTATTACTTTAAATGGGACCGATGGGTTTAAAAAAGCCTTTGACAAGGAACAAGAAAAGTTAAAAGAACAAGAAAAAGAAGAGAAATTAAATAAAAAAGGTATTATCTCTAGAAAGGAGATAAATGAAGCTCGTTTTTTAAAGGAATTTAAAAAAATAAATGGACAGTATATTTATCCTGTAATAGATCAAGATTTAGGTAGTTTTAGAACAAACTCTAGCAGTGTTAATATAATTTGTAGAGATTTTCAGTATCCAGACGGTGATAGGGTCACAATTATGATAAATAATATACCTGTTATTACTAACATTGTTTTAAAACAACAATACCAAAGTTTTACACTTCCATTAGAAATAGGTATAAATAAAATCTCTTTTGTAGCATTGAATCAAGGCACTTCTGGCCCAAATACTGCAGCATTTAAAGTATATAATGACGCAGGTATATTACTTTCCTCAAATGAATGGAATTTAGCAACAGATGCAAAGGCTACTTTAGTTATAGCAAAAGACAAATAAACAGGTTACGAAAACGTTTAAGTTAAATGTCTAAAATCATTTTTTTTTATTCTATTTAAAACAACTATTTTTGTCTTGAGATTAGTGCAATTAACAAGAAAATAAAACAAATAAACAATTATCATTAGAATGAAAAAAATAACTAAACAAACCTATCTAGATTGGTATAAAAACATGTTTTTCTGGCGAAAGTTCGAAGACAAACTTGCCTCTGTTTATATCCAACAAAAAGTAAGGGGTTTCTTGCATTTATACAATGGTCAAGAAGCTATTTTAGCTGGTGCATTACATGCAATGGATTTATCTAAAGATAAAATGATTACTGCTTACAGAAATCATGTACAACCAATTGGTATGGGAGAAGATCCTAAAAAGGTGATGGCAGAGTTGTATGGTAAAGTAACAGGTACCTCTAAAGGGATGGGTGGTTCTATGCATATTTTTTCTAAAGAATTTCGTTTTTACGGAGGGCATGGAATCGTAGGTGGACAGATACCTTTAGGAGCAGGTCTTGCATTTGCTGATAAATATAATGGTAGCGATGCCGTTACATTAACTTGTTTTGGAGACGGTGCAGCAAGACAAGGTTCTTTGCATGAAGCTTTTAATATGGCAATGTTATGGAAGTTACCAGTTATTTTTATTGTAGAAAATAATGGATATGCTATGGGAACTTCTGTAGACAGAACAGCAAACCATACAGATATCTGGAAGTTAGGTTTAGGATACGAGATGCCTTGTGGCCCTGTTGATGCCATGAACCCAATTAAAGTAGCAGAAGCAGTAGATGAAGCTATACAAAGAGCAAGACGAGGTGATGGACCAACATTCTTAGAGATGAAAACATATAGATATAGAGGTCACTCCATGTCTGATGCACAACATTATAGGACAAAAGATGAAGTAGAGGAATACAAAAAAATAGATCCTATTACACAAATAAAGGATATTATTTTAGAAAAAAATTACGCTACTCAAGAAGAGCTATCAGCAATTGATAAAGAGGTAAAAGCTATGGTGAACGAATGTGAAAAATTTGCAGAAGATTCTCCGTATCCAGAAACTCAACAAATGTATGATATGGTATATGAACAAAAAGATTATCCTTTTATAAGTTAAATTATGGCTACAGTTGTAAATATGCCGCGTTTAAGTGACACCATGGAAGAAGGTGTTGTTGCGCAATGGTTGAAGAAAGTTGGAGATAAAATAGAGGAAGGTGATATTTTAGCAGAAATTGAAACCGATAAGGCTACAATGGAATTTGAATCTTTTCACGAAGGCGTCTTATTGCACATCGGCGTTCAAGAAGGCGAAACTTCTCCTGTTGATAAATTATTAGCAATTATTGGAGAAGAGGGTGAAGATATTTCTGGACTTTTAAACGGAGAAAACTCCTCTAAAATGAAAGTAGAAGAAAAAACAGTAACCACTGAGGAAATAAAAGAAGATACATCTTCTGATAATTCTTCGTCCGAAGCTACTGTAATTCCTGATGGAGTGCAAGTAATAAC
>CAJXAS010000030.1 GCA_913050305.1 uncultured Polaribacter sp.
CAAATTTACGAAAATCTTTTTGTTTACCGAAGGTTTCGTTTTTGGACATAAAAAAAACCTCACAAATTTTAGTTTATGAGGTTTTTTTAAAACTTTTATATCTAGCTATCTGCTAACTCGAAACCTTCAGCTTCTTCGTTTCTAGTTCCTTTGCTATCTTCAGCTCCATGCGTTAATCGTTTTATAGGTTTTAAAATTGCAATAACTAAGACACCAAAAATGCTACATGTAACCGCAATACCCGTAAACACTTCAAAATCCCCTGCGTTTTCAGAAAGTCCTCCAATTAAACCTGCTAATTTGTTTCCTAATCCAGTAGCTGCAAAATAGGCGCCCATCATAAAAGAAGCATACTTTACAGGTGCTAGTTTCGTTATAAAAGACAATGCTACCGGAGATGCACATAGTTCTCCTATGGTGTGAAATAAATAAGCCAATACCAACCAAATCATTGCTGATTTCTCTGCAACAACATCGCCATTCATAAGAACTTCAGATGCAGCTTTACTCATAAAGAAAAAACCAAATGCCATAATAATTACACCGATAGCCATCTTAAATATAGATGAAGATTCTTTTCCTTTATTTTTTCGTTTATGCCAAAAAGCACCAACAGCTGTTCCTAATACAATAATAAAAAAAGCATTGATAGACTGAAAAACAGCTGCAGGAATTTCATTTCCAATAAAAGGTAAAGAGAACGATAACATTCTATCGGTCTTCTGTTCTGTATACAAACTCATTAAACCACCAGCTTGCTCAAATGCGCCCCAAAATACAATGATAATCAAGAAAGATAAAAACATTACTAACATTCTATCTTTTTCAATCTTGTTTAAAGGTTTTTTCAACAGGTCTTTATCCGGTGAATCTGCACTTCCAAGAAACTCTCCAACCTTTCCTAAATACTTTATACCGTACATGTATACAACTTGCCCTATCGCCATTCCAATACCGGCCAAACCAAATCCGTAATGCCAACCATATTTAGCCGCAACAGCGCCAACGATGATAGCACCTAAAAAGGCACCTAAATTAATTCCGATATAAAAAACATAAAAACCTTTGTCTCTTCTATCATCCCCTTGTTTGTATAATCCACCCACCATTGTAGAAATATTTGGTTTTAGAAATCCAACACCAGTGACGATAAATAAAAGTCCCGTAAAAAATGCCCATTGTGCATTAATAGCTAAAATACTATGACCAATACAAAGCAAAATACCTCCTAACATTACTGCTTTTTTCTGACCTATAAATTTATCTGCTATCCAACCTCCTGGAATAGAGGTAAGGTAAACAAACATCGTATAGGTTCCATAAAATGAAAGAGTCTCTCCGTTAGACCAGCCAAAACCAGATTGTGGATCTCCAAGAATAATAGGTGCAGCAAGATATAATGTTAAGATGGCACGCATTCCATAATAGGAAAAGCGTTCCCACATTTCAACAAAAAATAATACATACAAGCCTACTGGATGTCCAAAAAGCTCTTTTTCATGTGGTTGTTTTACTAAATTGTTCATATTTATCTTTTAGTTTTTAGTTGAATTATTAATTAAATGCGTTTCTACAAAATTTGTCATTTTAGTATATAAATTTAAACGCATATTTTTTCCTTTGTAAATTCCATGTGTTCTATCTGGCACAATAAACATATCAAATTGTTTGTTGGCTTCAATTAAGGCATTTATCATTCTATAAGAATTCTGCACGTGCACATTATCGTCTCCAGTTCCGTGTACTAATAAATAATTACCTTTTAATTTTTCTGCGTAATTTACAGGAGAATTATCATCATAGCCACCCGGATTTTCTTGCGGAGTTCTTAAAAAACGTTCTGTATACACTGTATCATAAAAACGCCAAGAAGTAACTGGCGCTACTGCAATTGCTGTGGTAAAGATATCGCTTCCTTTTAAAAGTGAATTGGTACTCATGTGGCCTCCAAAAGACCAACCCCAAATACCCATATTGTTTTCGTCGATATAAGCGCGCTCTGCTAATTTTTTTGCAGCTGCTATTTGATCTTCCGTTTCATATTTCACCAAGTTTAAATACGTAGACTTTTTAAAATCACTACCTTTAAAACCAGTTCCACGGCCGTCTACACAAACTACAATCATTCCTTTTTGCGCTAGCATGTTGTGCCAATAATCGTTACTAGCATTCCATTTATTTGCAACTTGCTGAGATCCTGGACCAGAATATTGAAACATTAAAACCGGATATTTTTTAGTGGCATTAAAGTTTGTAGGTTTTAGCATCCACATATTTAATTCGTTGCCATTAATAGAAATGGTAGAGAATTCTTTCTTACCCATTTCGTATTTAGAAATTCTTTCTTTTAAAGTAGCATTGTCTTTTATTACTTTTAGCATGTTACCTTCCGCAGTTATTAAAGAGTAAATTGGCGGAATTTCTGAAGTAGAAAAGGTATTGATAAAGTAGTTTAAGTTTTTACTGAAAGAAGCCACACTAGTTCCTGCAATGCTAGTTAATAGTTTTTTATTAAGGCCATCTAAATGAATAGAGTACACGCCTCTATTTATAGAACCATTTTCTACAGACTGATAGTAAATGGTCTTTTTTTCTTTGTTATACCCGTAATAATTGGTTACTTCCCAATTCCCTTTGGTAATTTGTTTGATTAAACTTCCAGAAAAATCATAATGATATATATGATTGAAACCATCTTTTTCGCTTGTCCAAATAAAACTGTTGTCATTTAAAAAAGTAAGGTTGTCTGTAATGTCAATGTAGGCTTTGTCTGTTTCTTCTAATAATAAAGTTGCACTATTGTTAAAAGCATTTACTTTATGAAGCTTTAGATTGTTTTGATGACGATTTAAAGTAGTGGCTACTAAAACATTTGCATCATGAGACCATTTAATTCTAGGAATATATTCATATGCTCCTAAATCAATATTTTTGGTTTCTTGAGAAGAAAGCACATACATATGCAAGGTTACATCTGCATTTTTTTCTCCTGCCTTTGGATATTTAAAAACTTGTTGGTTTGGGTAATTACCGTTCCCAACTAGATCCATAGAAAAAGTAGGAACTTTGCTTTCATCAAAGCGTAAAAAAGCTAAATAGTTGCTATTTTTACTCCATTCAAAAGCACTAACAAAGCCAAACTCTTCTTCATACACCCAGTCTGTAATTCCGTTAATAACTTCATTAAACTTGCCGTCTTTGGTAATTTGTGTAACCGTATTGCCGTTGCTTAAGTTTAAAATATAAATATTATTACTTTTAGCATAGGCTATTTTTTTGCTATCCGGAGAAAAACTAGGCTCTTGAATATCTTCTCCTATTAAGGTTAGTTTTTTAGAAGGGATGTGGTAGTAATAAAAAGTACCAGTGAAAGAACGTCTATATATTTTTTTAAAGTTTGTTCCTAAAATTAATGAAGATTCTTCTTCGTTAAAAGTATACGATGAAAAATTATTTAAGCCCTCTAAATTTGAGCTACTTACAATTGTTTCAACTTTTTCTAAAGTTTTATAACTGTATTTGTCTACCGTTGTATTTCCGTAACTACTCCAATTTAATAACGAATAGAAATCCCCGTTCATTGCATTTAAGGCATTCATTCTTTCTGGAGAAAAAGTGCCATCCCAAATTTCATTTAATGTAATTTCTTTTAATTCTGCAGTATTGTTGATTACTATTGTGCTTGTTTTACAGCTAGCAAGTAAAATAATAGTTGCTAAAATGAAGATTCTATTCATTAAGTACATTGATTTTAATAAAGGTTCGTCAAGTTTACGTAAAAATTCGCAAAAAATGTTTTAAAAAACGAGAAATCTTGAATATTGTGTAATGTTTTAGCGGATTGATTTATATTTGTTCTAGATAGATTATAGCGCAAGAAATGAGTAAGAAAATATCGGGTTTTTCTAAGTTTACAAAAGAGGAAAAAATAAAATGGTTGGCAGAAAACTATTTTAAGAATAGTTCAATTACAATTGCTACCATTAAGCAATATTGGAACGATGCTGAAAACTTGCAACAATTGCATGACGATTTCATAGAAAACACTATTTCTAATTTTTATTTACCAATGGGTGTTGCCCCAAATTTCTTGATAAATAATAAGGAGTACGCAATACCAATGGTTACGGAAGAAAGTTCTGTGGTTGCTGCAGCATCTTTGGTTGCTAAATTTTGGAGTACAAAAGGTGGTTTTAAAACAACTGTTTTAGGAACTACTAAAATTGGACAGGTACACTTTATTTTTGAAGGTAAAAAAGCCGATTTAGAAATCTATTTTAATAAAAATAAGACTGAATTATATACTGCAACGGCATCCATTACTAAAAATATGGAAAAACGTGGCGGTGGAATTTTAGACATACAATTGGTTGACAAAACCGATACATTAAAAAATTATTATCAGTTGCACGTCACCTTTGAAACCAAAGACTCTATGGGGGCCAATTTTATCAATTCTTGTTTAGAAGCAATAGCTGCTAAATTTAGCACTGATGAAATTGAAATAGTAATGAGTATTTTATCCAATTACATTCCAGAATGTTTGGTGAGAGCAGAAGTAAGTTGCAATATTGAAGATTTGGGTGGTGAGGATCCACAGAAATTTGCAGAGAAATTTTACCAGGCAGTTAAAATTGCGGAAGTAGAACCATACAGAGCAGTAACCCATAATAAAGGAATTATGAACGGAATAGATGCTGTAGTTATTGCAACAGGAAATGATTTTAGAGCTGTGGAAGCTGGAGTGCATGCTTACGCGGCACGATCAGGAAGTTATACAAGTCTTTCTCATTGTAGCATAGATAACGGTGTTTTTAAGTTTTGGTTAGAGTTGCCTTTGGCCGTTGGAACTGTAGGAGGCATTACCGCATTGCATCCTTTAGCAAAGTTGTCTTTAGAAATGTTGCAAAAGCCCTCTGCAAAAGATTTAATGCAAATTATGGCAACTGCCGGTTTGGCTCAGAATTTTGCTGCCTTAAGAGCTTTAACAACCAAAGGGATTCAGCACGGTCATATGAAGATGCACTTGCAGAATATCTTAAATCAGTTGGGTGTAAACAATTTAGAGAAAGAGGAAATTACAAAATATTTCGAAGGAAAAACAGTTTCTCATGCTGCCGTAGTTTCTAAGTTTGAGGCAATAAGGAAAACAATTAATTAGGGCGTTTAAGTGCTAAAAAAGAACCGTAAAGGTTCTTGTTGTAGCAAGAAAAAATATAAAAATTTTGAAAAATTATTATTCAAACGGTAAGCTCTTATTAACAGGTGAATACTTGGTGTTAGACGGGGCAAAGTCTTTAGCCTTGCCAACAAAATTTGGACAAGATTTGGTAGTAGAAAGCATACCGGAGCCACAAATTATCTGGGGAAGTTTTACGCATTCGGGAGATTGTTGGTTTGAAGCAGTTTTCGATTTAAAGAAATTACGTTTGGTAAGTTGTAATTTTAATTCCAACAAAGAAGGCAATGCAGAGGTAATTGCAGAGACCTTATTAGATATTCTAAAAGAAGCTAAAAAAGCAAATCCAGATTTTTTAAATACGGCATCGGGCTTTGTTGTAAAAACAAACCTAACATTTTCAAGAGAATGGGGATTAGGAACTTCATCAACCTTAATAAATTCTATTGCTAAGTGGGCACAAGTAGATGCCTTTCAATTGCTGTGGAATTCCTTTAAAGGAAGTGGGTATGATATTGCATGTGCACAGAACGATACACCTATATTTTATCAAATTGAACATAAAAAACCAGTAGTAGAGCAGGTGGTATTCAATCCTAGTTTTAAGGAGAACTTGTTCTTTGTGCATTTAAATCAGAAGCAAGATTCTAAAGAGGGTATTGCAAAGTTTAGAGAAAGTGGTCTTGATTTTCAGAAAGAAATTACAGCAGTTTCAGCTATTTCAGAGCAGTTTTTAAAAGTAAGTACCATTGTAGAATTCAATAAATTGATAATAGCGCATGAGCAAATTATTAGCTCAATTATCAAATTAAAACCAGTAAAAGAAAGACTATTCTCTAATTATTTCGGAGAAATAAAAAGTTTGGGTGCTTGGGGTGGCGATTTTATAATGGTTACAGGAAATGAGCAAACTCCAACGTATTTTAAGAATAAAGGATTTGAAACAATTCTTTCTTATTCAGAAATGATTTTATAAATTAAGAAGACGGCACAATTTTCTAACGTTAGAATAAAAATGGCAGTCTAAAACATAAAAAATGAAGAAAATAGTAATTATTGGAGGTGGAGCAGCAGGATATTTTACAGCTATTAATGCCAAAGAAAGTAATCCTAATTTGGACGTTACTATTCTTGAAAAAGGAAAAGAAGTCTTGCAGAAAGTAAAGATATCTGGCGGTGGAAGATGCAACGTTACACATGCGTGTTTTGAACCAAAGGAATTGGTAAAATTTTATCCAAGAGGAGAAAAAGAATTATTAGGGCCTTTTCATCAATTTATGACAGGCGATACGTTTGAGTGGTTTGATGATCGTGGGGTGCCGTTAAAAATTGAAGGAGATAACCGTGTTTTTCCAGAAGCAAACACAAGTCAGGCAATTATAGATTGTTTTCAAAAATCAGTAGATACTTTAGGGATTAAAGTATTAAGAAATCACGGAGTAAATACGGTAACAAAGAAAGATGATACTTGGAGTATCCATACAAAAGAGCAAGTATTCGAAGCAGATCAATTGGTAATTGCTGCAGGAAGTTCTAAAAAAGTTTGGGAATTGTGCGAAACTTTAGACCATGCAGTTGTAGCTCCAGTGCCCTCTTTGTTTACCTTTAATATTAACGATAAAAGATTGGTAGATTTATTAGGAACCTCTGTACCAAATGCTACGGTAACTATTTCTGGAACAAAATTAGAAGCTTCCGGTCCGCTGTTAATTACACATTGGGGTATGAGTGGCCCGGCAGTGTTAAAATTATCTGCTTTTGGTGCAAGAATTTTGGCAGACAAGCACTACCAATATAATGTAGAAGTAAATTGGTTGTCTAGACCAACAGACAAAGTTTTAAATGTTTTATTGAATTTAAAAAAGAAAGAACCTCGTAAAACAGTTATTTTAAAATCTCCTTTTACAGAAGTTTCTAGAAGATTATGGGAGCGTTTTGTCTTGTTTTCTGATATTTCTAAAACGCAAAATTGGGCAGATTTAAACAATGCACAATTAGAAAAATTAGCAAATCAGCTTACAAAAGGAATCTACAATGCAAACGGTAGAACTACTTTTAAAGAAGAATTTGTAACCGCTGGAGGTGTAGATTTAAAAGAAATTAACTTTAAACGTTTTGAAAGCAGAAAGCACAACAACCTTTTCTTTGTGGGTGAAGTTTTAAATATAGACGCCGTAACAGGTGGCTTTAACTTTCAGAATGCTTGGACAGGTGGTTATATTTGCGCAAAGGCATTGGCAGAAGAAGTGTAGGATTTTATTATCATTAATAACTAATAATCAACAGATGGCGCTAACAGAATCCAACGAATTTAAAACAGGTACAATCGCACCAGATTTTACTTTAATAAACACGGTAAATAACACCTTTCTCTCTTTAGCGGAGGCAAAAGGAGAAAAAGGAACTGTAATTATGTTTATCTGTAATCATTGTCCTTTTGTAATTCATGTAAATACAGCATTGGTGCAAATGGCAAATGAATACCAAGCAAAAGGCATACAATTTATAGCTATTAGTAGTAATGAAATTGAGAACTACCCAGAAGACGGACCGGAATTGATGCAGCAGGTTGCAAAAGAGTTAAACTATCCTTTTCCATATTTATATGATGAAAGTCAAGAGGTTGCAAAAGCATACGATGCAGCTTGCACGCCAGATTTTTATGTTTTTGATGCCGATTTAAAATCGGTGTATCATGGACAATTAGATGCTGCTAGACCTGGAAATGGAAAACCAGTATCAGGCCAAGATATTCGAAATGTGATGGATAATTTGCTCGAAAATAAAGAGGTTTTAGAAAACCAGAAACCGAGTGTTGGCTGTGGTATTAAGTGGAGGTAATAAGGGTTTTCCAGCACTGTTATTTATTTTAAACACTTTATTAATAATCAAAAGGCAGTCCGCTAAAACGTGCACTTCTTATGTAGTTGATTCGTTTTTTGTATGCTTCTCAAATTTTATTTTTCTTATTCCGTGGTTAGTATCCCATTGATGCACTTCTATAAAACCAAATTTCTCATATAATTTAGTTGCTGGGCCGTTTTCAAGGCCTGTTTCAACTACAAATAAATTCGATTTAAAGGTTTTTAAAACAAATTTCATTAATTCTCCTGCAATACCTTGTCTAAAATAATCTGGATGCACTACTAAACTTCTTATTAGGGTATAGTTGTTGTTTGTATCAATTTCAACAACCGCAGCGAGTACTCCATTTGTTGTATATCCGTAAAATTCTGTATTACTCTCTGTATAATTTTCTAAAGGTCTTTTTAATGGAGGGAAATTTGTAGCGTTTAATAACTTAGCTTCTACTTTATAGGATGCTTGAAAAATAAGTCGCATTTTTTTAGCTATTTCTAAGTCGCTATTTTTTAGTTTTTCAATCATTTTTAGTATTTTATTTTAACAGTACTATTATTCCGCTCGATGTTTTCCTCTTGGGCCATTGCCTTCGTTCAGTACAATTTCAGAATGCAATAACTTTGCAGCTTGTCTAGAATCTACTACTTTAGATGCACTTCGTGTTATCATTTCAGCTTCAAAAGAGTTTAAGATGTTTTTTTTGATGTTGATTGTTCTCCAATTAGTTCCTGGGTTACATTTTTTTGTAATCATTCTGGCTAATGACAGTGCATCGAGCAATGCCTGGTTTGCACCTTGCCCTTTAAACGGACTCATAGGATGCGCAGCATCTCCAATAAGTGTAACATTCGTTGCTTTTTCTAAGAATATTGATGTAAGCAGTGTTCGGTCATAAACAGGGTATCCAGAAACTTGTACTTCTGGAGTAGCTTTTAAAATTTGAGGAACAGGGTCGTGCCATTGTGCCCTGCGGTAGGCTTCTTCTTTTAATGCCTTTGATCCTCTTGCGCTTAGAGCTTTTGCTTCTTTTTCTGGCATAGGGAAGCTAAGTTGCCACATTACCGCATCTTTGCTATATGGCATCATATAAATACGTTCATTACCATTTGCGGTTTGGAATACAGTAGCTGAATCTAGCAAAGAAGAGTCAATGTTTTTTAACTTTTCTAATGCGCAAATACCTAAAATAACAATACAACCTAAATATTTTAGTGGCGCAATAGTGTTGCCAATAACTTCTTTTCTTACGGTGCTTCGAATACCATCAGCACCAACCACGAGATTTGTATTTATATTTTTTATTTCTCCTTTTACTTGAAATTTTAGTGCAACATTACCATTTTCAGCTTCTTTTAAATCTAATAACTGATGTCCCCATTTTATAGCTTTTTCCGTACCTAATTGTTTTAACAAAGCTAGGCGCAAAGATTGTCTCGCAATGTGTATGTTTTTTCGTTTTGGTGCTTTTTTTAAATCAGATCTCCCCCATTTTCTAACGCCCCATTCCCCAATTATTTTTCCGTTTGTTGTGTGCACTACATGTCGGGTTGAGGTTATTCCGGCTTCTAAAGAGCAGATGCCTAATCCCGCGATAGCCTTACTTCCTTGCTGTAAAGTAAGTCCGTAACCTTGAGACCTCGCATTAAAATTAGCATCTCGTTCATACAAGGTAAAAGGTATTCCGCGGTGCAGACACGCTACAGCTAAAGCAACGCCTCCAATTCCGCCCCCAATAATAGCAACATGTGGGTATTTTTCTTCTGCGACTAACGGAAAGTTAACTGCTGTAATGATACCAGATCCTTTGCAGTTTAAGCAAGTATCTAGTTGTCCTTTCGGGCGCTCAGGAGGTGTTTTTTTTGGGTTTAATTTTTCAAATTGTGCTATGGTTATTTTATATTGCTCTTGTACTTTCTTAGAAAGACGTTTTGTTATTTTTCCAGTACCGTTGCATTTCTTACAAATATTCCAATGCTTTTTTTTGTTTTCCAACTACTTTATTTTTTAACAGCAATCATCATATGCGGACTAAAAGGTAACAAATACTCATCATTCTGCGTAAGGTTTTGCAACGCTTTTAATGTTTTTGATTTTTTCTTATCAATCATATTTGCAAAGTATTCGTTATCTAACCAAATCATTCCTTCTACTGCATAAAGGTTTATAAAGTTGAGGTCTTGTTCTGAAAACTCTAATTTTAAATCTTGTGGTTTGTGGTAAAAAGCGTCTGCCAATAAAAAAGGAAAATCTTTTGGTACGTTATGAATCCCGGTAGTTAGTTCCTCTTTACACATGTCAAAGAATGTGTTTGCGTGAATCATACCATTCATTAAACCAACAACTGTAGAAGCTGTCGCATTAATTGCGAACCCTAGAATAATTCCTCCTTTTTTAAGAACTCTTTTTGCTTCTATAATTGCAGCAACTCTATCTTCTCTTTTTTGCAAATGATATAAAGGTCCGTGTAAAATCACTAAGTCTGCAGTATTGTCTTTATAGGGTAAGTTTTGAGCTTCGCCTATGGCAACAGTAAAAGGATTTTGAAGTTTTTTTGCTCTTTTTTCAGCAAGTTTTATATGCTTTAAAACAGGTTCTATCAAATGAACTGTATGTCCTTTTTTAGCTAACCATTCAGAATACTTTCCGGTCCCACCACCAATATCAATAATAGTCGTATTTGATATAGAAATATGTTGTGCTATTAAATCTTTAATACGTTCAAACTCAAAAATACCCATTCCTTTTTCTAAGCGGGTTTCTTCAGATGCTTTGTTGTAAAAGTCTTCTAATTCTTTGCTAATTAATTTTTTATTTTTCACCTTAAATATTTAAAAGATAAAAGTAATTAAATTATAGTGAAATAGATTCCTGCTTTGTTAAGAATGATAAGATTTAGTTTAGATAGCTCTTTCTAAAGCAATGTAATGTGTAGTATTTTTGTGAGATAGTGGAAATACATTTATTTCGCACTTGTAAGGAGTTTTGTCTTGTTTGTAGTTTAAGACAATTTCTTTAAAAGGCTCGTTCGCTAATATTTTATTTCGAATTCTTTTTCTAGTTACTGCACATGTATTCTTTCCTTGCAGAAAAGACGGTGTTTTTTTTAAGGCGAAGGTTTTTGTGTAGCCTGTCATTTCCTTAAACCCGTCATTTACCCATAAGATTTCTTGTTTCTCATTGGTAAGAACAATTGTTTCAAATTCTACATCTTTAAAAATTTCATCAAGATTATCATTCCATTGAAATTTATTGCTAAATTCTTTTATAGAATTAATATCTCTCTTTCTATTTAATTTATTTACTTCTGTAGTAAAAGAATTAATGTAAAAATCGAAACTAATTATAGGAGTTTGAATCTCGTTTGAAGGTTTTATTAGGTTTTTAGTAGTGCTATAATCTTGCTCATCTTGAGATGATATAAAAAAATCTAAACACATCATGTTCACTAAATTATTTTTCATAGACTACTATACTATTAAAGCTAATATGCGAATTTATAAAAAATGTTTAAAGAATGTATCAAAAAAGTCAACAAAAATACTTTTTTATCTGTTTTAGCCCCCAAAAGTAGTTGTTTTAAGCTTTCAAATTAAAATTTAATGGAATAATTCGCAAAAACTGTTCAGATTGTTCGATAAAATTTCACCTTTTTATTCCTACTTCAAAGTTTTTATTTCAGAAATCATTTTATTTATTTAAAGAAACTACTATGAGTTTGTGTTGCATATTTTAACAGTAACGTTCAAATAATTGTTTATTAGTTGTTTACATATTTCTTCTGTACTGTCCCCCAACTTTAAATAAAGCTTCTGTAATTTGTCCTAGAGAACAGACCTTGGTCGCTTCCATTAATTTATCAAATAAATTTTCATTCTGAATAGCAGCTTCTTGTAAAATTACAATTTGCTGTTCCACATTTTTAAGATTTGCCTTGTTTAGCTTTTCTTTCGTTTGAATCTGATATTGTTTTTCTTTCTCTGTTGCACGAATTACTTCTTCGGGCTGTACCGTTGGAGATCCTTTAGAACTTAAAAAAGTATTTACACCAATAATAGGAAACTCTCCGTTGTGTTTTAATGTTTCATAATACATGCTTTCTTCCTGTATTTTAGAACGTTGATACATTGTTTCCATAGCACCTAAAACACCACCACGTTCTGTAATTCTATCGAATTCTAATAAAACAGCTTCTTCAACTAAATCAGTTA
>CAJXAS010000031.1 GCA_913050305.1 uncultured Polaribacter sp.
TTAGAGGATCCAGAAAAAATCAGATACCTTAAAATAATTAGTGTTTTTACGTTAGGTTCTGTATTTGGCTTAGTTTCTATTAGTCATATATTAGGGTATGTTTTAAAAAGATGGAACGCTATTGTTACTGCTATAATTATTGGTTTCATAGCAGGTTCTTTGGGGATTGTTTGGCCTTGGAAAAAGGCTATTTATTTAATCAATAATAAAACGTATTTGTTAGATAAAAAAGGAAATAAAATTATTGAGAACTACAACCGATTTATACCAGATTTTTCACTTTTAGAAACTTGGGTTGCTATATTTTATATTATTTTTGGTATCTCATTAGTGTTAAGTATTGATTATTATGGAAGAAAAAAAGAATAAAGTTTTCGGTCTTTTAGGTAAAAATATTGCTTACTCGTTCTCTAGAGGCTATTTTGCTAAAAAGTTTGAGTTATTAAGTTTAAGTAACCATGAATACAAAAATTTTGATATTCAAGACATCGCAGATTTTTCTTCAATAATTAAGGACGAAACTTGTTTAAAAGGAATAAATGTAACAATTCCTTACAAAGAGGAAGTAATGCAGCATTTAGACATTTTAGATAATACTGCAAAAGAAATAGGAGCTGTAAATACTATTAAATTTACGAAAAGAGGTAATTTAAAGGGCTATAATACAGATGTCGTAGGTTTTGAAAACTCAATTTCTCCTTACTTTAAATCACATCATAAATTTGCTTTAATATTAGGAACTGGAGGTGCTTCTAAGGCAATCGCGTATGCGCTTAAAAAAAATAAAATACAGTATAAATTTGTTTCTAGGAAACCTTCAGGAAAAGAGGAGATTTCTTATGATGACTTAACTAATGAAGTACTCAATAAATATCATATAATTGTCAATTGTACGCCAATAGGAACTTCACCAGATATTCATTTATCACCAAATATTCCGTATCAATTTTTATCAGAGAAACACTTATTATTCGATTTAATATACAATCCAGAAATTTCTGCTTTTTTAGCAAAAGGAAAACAACAAGGTGCAAGTATTAAAAATGGTTTCGAAATGTTAGAAATGCAAGCTGAGGAATCTTGGAGAATTTGGAATGAATCAATATGATAGATTTTAGCCTCACTTTTTGTGTAATTAGTAAGTTGTCTGTATCTTTATAAACTATTAATAATAGTGAATTATTAACCGAACTTAAACATTATGAATATGTTAGATAATAATGAAGAAAACGTTGAAAAAACGGTAGAAACAAATGAAGTCCTAGTAAACGAGGTTGTAGAGTTAAAAGTAGATGAACCGATAGTAGTTGAAGAAGTGTTAGAGGAGAATCCTAAAGCGGCAGAATTAGAGGTAACAGCTTCAGTCGAAAAAGCAGTTGAAAAAGCAGTTGATAAAGTGCAGGATGAGGTGCATACTGAGAAAATTGTTGCTATAGATTATGCTATTTTATCTTTAGAGGAATTAGTGAAAGAGCTACAAAATACATTATCTAACAACCCAGTAAATAAAATAAAAGACCAAATAGAAGTTATTAAAGGTGCTTTTAACATAAAGTTTGGTGCTTTATTAGCAGAAAAGAAGAAAGTGTTTTTAGAAGAAGGAGGGAACGTAATAGATTTTCAATTTACGAGCTCTGTAAAAGGAGATTATAACACACTACTATCTGATTATAAAAAACAAAGAGATGCGCATTACAATGCTATAGATAAGCAAATGAATGTCAATCTTGATAAAAGAGTTGAAGTAATTGAAGGCTTAAAGAGTCTCATAGAGAATGCGGATGCAAATACGATGTATAAAGAGTTTAGAGTATTGCAAGATTCTTGGCGCGCTATTGGTGCCGTTTCTAAAACCCGTTACAATGATACTTGGAAAACGTATCATCATCATGTAGAACGTTTTTACGATTTATTGCATTTAAGTAACGATTTTAGAGATCTAGACTTTAAAAATAATTTAGAAGAAAAATTAAAAATTATTTTAAAGGCGGAAGCTTTAGCAGCATCTACTGATGTAAACGAAGCTTTTAAAGAGTTGCAAGAGTTACACAAGATTTGGAAAGAAGATGTTGGACCAGTAGCAAAAGATGTAAGAGAAGATGTATGGCAGAAATTTAGCGCTATAACTAAAGAAATACATGACAAACGTCACGAACATTTTCGTGACATGAAGTCGAAGTATCAAGATATTATAGCTTTAAAACTGTTAGTTATCGAGCGTTTTAATGCGTACGACACTTCAAATAATAAAACACATAAAGATTGGCAAAATAGTATTGTAGAAACAGAGAAGTTAAGACAAGAGTATTTTAATGCGGGTAAATTGCCATATGCTAAAAGTGAAGAGGTTTGGCAAAAATTTAAAACGGCGACAAAGAAATTTAATAGCTCAAAAAATCATTTTTATAAAGATGAAAAATCTGAGCAACAAGAGAATTTAAAAAAGAAGATTGCTTTAATAGAAATTGCAGAGTCTTTAAAAGAGAGTGAAGATTGGGAAGTGGCTACAGAAGCAATGAAGAAGATTCAGGCAGATTGGAAAAAGATAGGGCATGTTCCTAGAAAATTTTCTGATGATATTTGGAATAAATTTAAAGCAGCTTGTAACTCTTATTTTGATAGGTATCACGATCAGAAAAATTCAGTTAGTAAAGAGCAGCAAGCAAATGTAGATGCGAAGAAAGCCTTTTTAGATACTTTGAGAGAAGAAAAAGAACATACAAAAGAAAGTGTTTTAGATGCTATTAAAACATGGCAGGAATTAGGGCAATTACCAAGAAATGTTAGACATTTAGAAGGTAAATTCAACAAACAAATAGACAGATTGTTAGAGGGATTGTCTTTAGACAAGAAAGAAGTTGCTATGCTAAAATTCACGCATGTTATAGATGGTTTGTTTGTAAATGAAGATTTTAGAAAATTAGATTCAGAACAATTATTTATTAGAAAAAAGATGGACGAAGTTGTGAAAGAAATGCAACAACTAGAAAACAATCTTGGTTTCTTTTCAAACGCTAAAGACGACAATCCGTTAGTCTTAAATGTTAAGAATAGAGTAAATGAATTTAAAGAGGATTTAAAGATTTGGAAAGAAAAACTAAGTTATTTAAGAAAGTTAGATTATTAGTTGATCAGAAAAATAAATAAAAAAAACTCGAAGCTTTAAAGCTTCGAGTTTTTTTGTGAATTATAATTAGAAATTAAGAAAACAGTTTGTCCATTTTTGCTTTTTCTTCTTCAGCCAATGCAGCATCAACTAAAATACGTCCACTATGCTCATCTATAGTTATCTTTTTTCTGTTTGCAATTTCTAATTGAACCTGCGGAGGTATTGTGAAATACGATCCTCCAGAAGCGCCTCTTTCAATTGCTACTACAGCTAAACCATTTTTAACTTTGGTTCTAATTCTTGTATATGCAGCATATAAATGAGTGTCTAAAGATTTAGCGAATTCTTCAGATTTTTCTCCTAAAAGTTTTTCTTCTTTTTCAGTTTCTTTTAAAATTGCATCCAATTCAGCCTTTTTATGGCCTAAGTGTTTATCCTGCTTTTCTAATTTTTCTTTAGTCCCGTCAATTACTTCGTTTTTCTGAGCAATTTTAACCTTGTACTCATTAATTCTTTTTTCAGCTAATTGAATTTCTAAATCTTGAAATTCAATTTCTTTAGACAATGAGTCAAATTCTCTGTTATTTCTAACATTTTTTTGTTGCTCATCATATTTTTTCATCAAAACATTAGAATCTTCTATCGCTTGTTTCTTATTGTTGATTTCTGTTTCTAAATTAGAAGCATCTTCCGTTAAATTAGAAATACGGGTATTTAATCCGGCAACTTCATCTTCTAAATCTTCAACTTCTAAAGGTAATTCACCTCTGACGTTTCTAATTTCATCAATTCTAGAGTCTATTAATTGTAGGTCATACAATGCTCTTAATTTTTGCTCAACTGAAATTTCTTTCTTCTTTGCCATGTTTATATGTAATAAATTGGATTTGTACTTTTTTCCGATAAAATGACTGCGAAATTACTAATTTTTTTCGTAAGATAGTCAACCAAAAGGTTTTTTGTAAACTGTTCACTCTCATAATGGCCAATATCTGCCAATAAAATGCTTTTTTCGGCTTTAAAAAACTCATGATATTTAAAATCTGCACTTACATAAGCGTCTGCACCAGCTCTTTTTGCATTAGAAATTGCAAAACTACCAGCTCCACCTAAAAGGGCTACTTTTCTTATTTTTTTATTTAATAATTCTGAATGTCGAATACAATCGGTTTTCATAACTGTTTTTAAAAATAATAAGAAATCTTTCTCGCTCATTTCTTTTGGAAGTTCGCCAATCATTCCCATTCCAATATCTTGATGTATATTTTCTGTAGTAATAATATCATATGCTACTTCTTCATAAGGATGATTCTCAATTAATGCTTTTAAGACATTGCTTTCATGCTTGCTTTCAAAAACAACACTAATTTGTGTTTCTTGCTCTACATGAAGCTTACCTTTTTCCCCTTTTACAGGGTTTGAGTCTTTATTTCCTTGATAGGTTCCTTCGCCTTTGGCATTAAAGGAACAATTATCATAATTACCAATGCTTCCTGCACCAGCTTCAAAAAGAAAATTACGCAATACTGTTGCATTTTGTAACGGAACAGTAGTAATTAGTTTTTTGATAACTCCTTTTTTAGGAATTAATATCTTAGTGTTTTTTAGCCCTAAAACTTCGCAGATTTTTGCTGAAACGCCGTATTTAGAATTGTCTAAAGCTGTATGCGTTGCATAAATAGCAATATTATTTTTTATTGCTTTTAAAACTACTCTTTCTACGTATGAGTTTCCGTTTAATTTTTTTAATCCTCCAAAAATTATTGGGTGGAAGCTAATAATTAAATTACAATTTTTAGAGATTGCTTCATCTACTGTTTCTTCTAGGGTATCTAAGGTTACTAAAATTCCAGAAACATCTGTTTGGTAACTGCCTACTAATAAACCAACATTATCAAAATCTTCAGCATAATTTAAAGGAGCTAATTCTTCTAAATAATTTGTAACTTCTTTTATATTCATTCCGTTATCTTTTCTAAAACCAAAGTTAACAATTTTAATGTATTTTTACCGCAATGAAAGTACTTAGATTTATACTCTTTCCATTTGCCATTTTGTACGATTTTGTTACTCGCATTCGTAATTTCTTTTTTAATACAGGTATTTTCCATCAGACCTCGTTTAAAACACCGGTTATTGTAGTAGGAAACTTGAGTGTTGGCGGAACCGGGAAAACTCCTCAAATTGAGTATTTAATTCGTTTATTGAAAAATAATTTTAAAACAGCTGTTTTAAGTAGAGGATATAAAAGAGAAACTAAAGGTTTTGTTTTATTAAATGAAAATCATTTGGCAATAGATGTTGGAGATGAGCCTTTGCAATATTTTCAGAAATTTAAAAATATTGATGTTGCTGTATGTGCCAATAGAGTAAAAGGTATTACAAATTTAATTAAAAGTAATACTCCAGAAGTGATTTTACTAGATGACGCTTTTCAGCATAGAAAGGTAAAAGGAAGTTTCTACATTTTATTAACTAAGTTTGACGACTTGTTTATGGATGATTTTTTACTTCCAATGGGTCGTTTAAGAGAGAGCAGAGAAGGAGCAAAAAGAGCAGATGTAATCTTGGTGAGCAAATGTCCTGAAAATTTAACTAAAGAATCACAAAAATTAATAAAACAAAAGTTACTTAAATTTAACAAAGAAGTATTATTTACTAGTATTTCTTACGCAGAATCTGTTTTGGGTGCAACGGAGATGTTAACTTCAGAACTGAAAAATTTTGAAGTATTATTAATAACAGGTATTGCAAACCCTGCACCGTTATTAAATTATTTAAAAAGTTTAAATGTGAAACTTCAGCATCTAAAATATGCAGATCACCACTATTTTTCTGATAAGGAAATAGAAGAAGTTAAAAATAAATTTGATAATATGCAATCCTCAAAAATAATTTTAACTACAGAAAAAGATTATGTTCGATTAGTAAATAAAATTAAAAACTTGTCATATCTTCCAATAGAAACCTCTTTTTTAAATAATGATAATGAGGTGTTTAATAGACTTATTAATACTCATTTAAAAGAAAATATTTAAACTTTTTTATAGACTAGAATAGTATAAACTTTTGATAATACCGTCCGATAATCCTATTTTAGGAACATATATTTTTCTAGCACCACTCCATTTCATCGCAGAAAGATAAATTTTTGTAGCGGGTATAATAACATCTGCTCTATCTGGGTTTAGACTTAATTCAGAAATTCTGTCATCATACGACATTTGTTTTAAAAACTGGTATTGTGCATTTAGGTAGATGAAAGAAATAGGTTTTCCTTCTGATCTACCAGACATTTTAAATAATTTATTAATATTTCCTCCAGAACCAATAAGTGAGACTCTTTTTAAATCTTTAGTACTCTTTTTAATCCACTTTTCTACGTTGGTAAATATTTCTTTGTTTAGCGCTTTTTTGTTATTTAGAAGACGCACGGTACCCATTTTAAAAGATTTTGAGCTTATAATTTCACCCTTAGAAAACAATGTAAACTCTGTGCTTCCGCCTCCAACATCTACATATAAATAAGAGTTTTCTCCTTCAATTAATTCACTTAAATCTGTAGAAGAGATAATAGCTGCTTCTTCTTTACCTCCAATAATATCAATTTTTACACCTGTCTTCGATAATATTTCATCAGTAACCTCTTTCCTGTTGGTCGCTTCTCTCATTGCAGAGGTTGCACAAGCTTTGTATTGTGCTACCCCATGCACATTCATTAATAATTTAAATGCCTCCATTGCGTCTATTAATCTGCCAATATTGGCAGCACTGATAATACCATTATTAGTAAAAGCATCTGCTCCTAGACGAATTGGAACTCTCACTAAAGAAGATTTTTTAAATTGAGGTTCTCTATCTTCAGATATAATTACATTTGAGATTAGTAGCCTAATAGCATTAGAGCCAATATCAATTGCTGCAAATTTTTTTATTTCTAACAATTTTTTTATTTATTATTTTTAGGAGATTCTATTAAAACAGTTTTTCCTTTTTTTATGTTTTTCCAATGTTTTTCTTGAAACTGTATAGCAATTACACCACACGTAGGAACATGTGCAATCGGTTTATTTCCAAATTCATTAACAAAAGTGTTAATACCATGATCATGGCTAAATATAAACGCAGAGTTAAAGCCGTCATCTAAGGCTTTTATTGTTTTTTCTAAATAACCATCACTAAAACTATATAACTGCCTTTTAATTTGAAGATTTGCGTGTGGAAAACTAAATTTTTCACAAAAAATAATAGCAGTATGCAGAGCCCTGTTGGCACTGCTTGTTACAAAAACATCTGGTTTTTCTATTTTTTTTGATAAAAACTTAGACATTAAATGGGCGTCTTTAATTCCACGCTTTTTTAATGGTCTATCAATATCTTCAATTCCTTTATAGGCCCATGAAGATTTTGCATGCCTAACAATGTAGAGTGTTTTCATTTCTTTTTTATTACGCTAGGTAAATATAAAAAATTATGGTGCTAATCTTTCTATTTTCCAGGAAAAATCGTCTTCTAAAATATATCTAATTCTATCATGCAATCTATTTGGTCTTCCTTGCCAAAATTCTATCGATATTGGTTTTACTAAATAGCCTCCCCAGTGTTTTGGCCTTGTAATTTCTTTTCCATGAAAAGCGGTTATAAAGGATGCTAAACTTTCTTCCAGCGTTTCCCTAGAACTTACAACAGTACTTTGATTGGATGCCCAAGCTCCAAGTTTACTTCCGTCTGGTCTCGATTCAAAATAACCGTCAGACAAATTTTCTATTTGCTTTTCTGCCTTTCCTTTAATAATGATTTGTTGTTCTAAACCAGGCCAAAAAAAAGACAAACAAATATTGTTATTTTCTGCTATTGCCAAACCTTTTTCTGAACTATAGTTTGTATAAAAAATAAAACCTTCTGAAGTAAATTTCTTTAGTAAAACAATTCTATTTTTAGGGAAACCGTCTTTACCAATTGTAGAAATACTCATGGCGTTTGTTTCTTCTACAGTTTTAGAATCATCCGCGTTTCGAAACCAAGTCTTAAATAAGTCCATTGGATTTTCGGGACAATTACTTTCTAAAAGTTCTTGTTTTTCGTAAGATTTACGATAATTGCTTAAGTCTTTTGACATCGTATGTATTTAAACACAGTAAAAATACTGAATATTTCAGGAGTACAAACACTCTAAAACGTACTTTTTTAATCAATTTTGTTAAAATATTTAGCAAGGAATACACCATTACTCGCGCAAGCTTGCAATAAATAACCTCCTGTGGGTGCATCCCAATTTACCATTTCTCCAATACAGAATTGATTCGGAATTTCATGCAATTGAAAATTAGTATTAACTGCGTTCATGTCAATTCCGCCAACAGTAGATATAGCTTCATCTAAAACACTTAAGTCATTAACTTCCAATGGGAAGTTTTTAATATATTTTGACAATATTTCTATATTTAAATAAGAGTCTTTAGATAAATAAATTTTCAATAAAATAATTTGAGCAGCACTTAACTTCAACTCTTTTTTTAAAATTTGAGTTGTATTTTTAAACCCCGAATTTTTAATTTTTGAGTGTATGTTTTCTAAAGTAAGTGTTGGTTTAAAATCGATATATATTATAGCTTTATTATGCAATTTTAACTGCTCTCTAATTTGCGGACTTAATGCATAAATAGCATTTCCCTCTAAGCCAAAACGGGTAATTACAGCTTCTCCTTTTTGTTGTTTTTTGCCACAAGAAATAGTAATGTTTTTTAGAGGAATTCCTTCATTTTCTTGAATAAATCTTGAATTCCAATCAATTTTAAAAGCACAGTTAGAGGCTTCAAAAGGAATTGTTTTAATACCTTTTTCTTGGAAGGTTTTAAGCCAGGATCCGTCAGACCCTGTAATTTTCCAACTTCCGCCTCCTAAAGAAAACACCGTATAATCTGAATACGTAATTTCGTTATTTATAATAAGGTTGTTTTGAGTATCCCAACCAGAAAAAACATGGTTGTATTTAAAATTAATTCCTTTATTTTTTAAATGGTTTAGAATCGTATTTAAAACTGTAATAGGTTTTATGTGTTCTTCTGGATAGACTCTTTTACTACTTCCTACATAAGTAGGAATTCCAATATCATGTAGCCATTTTCTAAAATCATTATTGGTGAAGCTTAATAAAGAATTTTTTAAAAAATCACTAGGAGTATAACGTTCAATTAAGTCAGAAATTGGTTCTGAATGTGTTAGGTTAAACCCTCCTTTTCCTGCAACTAAAAACTTTCGACCTAAAGTTTTATTTTTTTCATAAATAGTGATATCGAATTTGTCAACATCTAAAAAAGCAGCCAAAAGTAAAGAAGTAGGACCACCTCCAATAATAGAAATTGTTTTTTTCATGTTATTTTTCTAAATAAAAATCATTTTAAAAAAGCGTTGCATAAAAATGGATACGGTCATGTTGTTTTGCATTACGAAAGTAATGCATTACACAGTTATCAGATGCTTTAATTATAATTATTACGCTGGTAAATTGTTATATTGAATTAAATATAAGTAGTTTTACCGAATAAAATTAAACTTAAAATGACGACAACTGAAATTTTTGATTCTTTGTGGAGCGAGTATTCAGAAAGAACGCCATCGGCACAAAAAATAAATGAGCTATTTATTAGTAAAGGAAACAAGATATTTAATGATCATGTTGCATTTAGAACTTTTGACGACCCTCGTGTAAATATTGAGGTGTTGGCCAAACCTTTTCTTGCTGCTGGTTATGTGGAATGTGGAGACTATACTTTTGAAGCAAAAAAACTATATGCAAAACATTATGAGCACGCTACAGATAAAAATGTACCAAGAGTTTTTATTAGTCAATTAAAAGTAGCTGAATTTTCTAGTGAATTACAGACAGAAGTAAAAAAGATGATTGATGCAATTCCTGAAAGTGAATTACACACTGGTCAGTTAGTTTTTAAAGGAAGATTGTGGGGTCAGCCTAGTTTTGATTTATACGAAAAATTACAAGCAGAAACAGAATATGCGGCTTGGCTGTATGTTAACGGATTCTGTTCTAATCATTTTACAGTAGATATAAATAAATTAGATACGTTTAGTTCTTTGCAGGAAGTAAATGAATTTTTAAAAGTAAATGGATTTAAAATGAATACTTCTGGTGGAGAAATTAAAGGTACACCAGCGCAGTTTTTAGAACAATCTAGTGTATTGGCGGATAGAATACCAGTGGAATTTAAAGAAACGACTAAAGAGATTACTTCTTGTTATTACGAGTTCGCTTTTAGGCATGAAATGGCTAATGGTAAATTGTTTTCTGGTTTTGTTACAGGCTCTGCTGATAAGATTTTTGAAAGTACAGATATGAAGCTATAAGGGGTTTATATAATTTGTAGAAACTCTAAGTTTGAAAGAGGAATTGGTATCTATTTAGATTCTAATTCCTCTTTTTTATTTTCTTTTAAAGATGTACAAACCAATAAAGGTTAACAATCCATTTAAAATCAATAGTGAAAAACCAAAATCAAAACCTATATATTCTAGAGCTATATAATTTATAGAAAAGGTTAAGAAAGGAGAAGTCAAACAAATAAAAGGTACCATTTTGTCTTTTACTTTTAGTGTAGTAAATAAACCAAAAGCATACAAACCTAATAGGGGGCCATAGGTGTAGTTGGCAAATGTAAATATTTTTGCAATGACACTTTCATCTGCAATAAAGTATTTAAAAACAAGAATTGTACCTATTAAGATAAAAGAGAAAAGTATATGAATTTTCTTTCTAGTTTTCTCCTGCTCATTTTTGTCTTTCTTTTTATCAATCTCTAAAATATCAATACTAAAAGAAGTGGTCAAAGAAGTTAAAGCAGAATCTGCACTAGAATATGCCGCTGCAATTAAACCTAATAAGAAGAAGACTGCAGTTGCCAATCCTAAATTTCCTTTAGTAGCTATAATAGGGAACAGTTCATCTTTATGAGCATCAATGCCATTTTGCTGCGCAAAGTCTGTTAGTAAAACTCCTAACGCTAAGAAGAAAAAATTTACAATGACTAAAACAATTGTAAACCAAAACATATTCTTCTGCGCATCTTTTAGATTTCTACAGGTAAGATTTTTTTGCATCATATCTTGGTCTAAACCCGTCATAACTATAGCTACAAATGTACCCGCAAGAAAACGTTTCCAGAAATAATTTCCTGCATTTACATCATCAAAAAAGAAAGTTTTAGATAATTCGCTGTCCGCAACGTAAGAGAATATATTACTAATTTCCATTTCATCTGAAATGGTATAAATACAAACACCTACTGCAATTAACATAAATAAAGTTTGAAGTGTATCTGTCCAAACAATTGTTTTTATACCTCCTTTGAAAGTATACAACCAAATTAATAAAATAGTTATTGAAACCGTTATCCAAAAAGGAATCCCATACGCATCAAACAGAATAATTTGTAATACGTTAGCTACTAAAAATAATCTAAATGCAGCTCCAATAGTTCTAGAAAGTAAGAAAAAAGAGGCACCTGTTTTGTAAGAATACTTTCCAAATCGATCATCTAAATACGTGTATATTGATGTTAGATTTAACCTGTAATACAAAGGGAGTAAAACCAACCCGATAACTGCATAACCCACAACATAACCCAAAACCATTTGAAAGTAACTCATATTTTGGCCTTCTACCCAGCCAGGAACAGAGATAAAAGTTACACCAGA
>CAJXAS010000032.1 GCA_913050305.1 uncultured Polaribacter sp.
TACCAGATAAAGAAGATTCTCGTTATGGATGGACCATGAGTCAGCAAGGTTCTGTAAGCAGATATGATTGGAAAACTGGAAATAATTATGGGATAAAACCAACACATAAAGATGCAAATATAAAACTACGATTCAATTGGAATGCAGCCATTAATATAGACCCTTTTAATAGTTCTACATTATATTTTGGTAGTCAGTTTGTGCATAAATCAATTGATAAAGGCTTGACTTGGACCGTTATTTCTCCTGATTTATCCACAAATAATCCTGAAAAACTAAAACAAGCAGAAAGTGGTGGTTTAACAATGGATGCAACAGGAGCTGAAAACCATTGTACAATATTGGTCATAGAACCTTCTCTATTAGAAAAAGATGTTTTGTGGGCAGCAACCGATGACGGACAAGTGCATATCACTAAAAATGGTGGTACAACTTGGATAAATGTTGCTAAAAATTTAAAGGGTTTGCCAGAAAATAGCTGGATTACCCAAATTAAAGCATCTAACAAAAATAAAGGAGAAGCGCTTTTAATTGCGAATGATTATCGTCGTTTTAACTATACTCCGTTCGCGTATAGAACTAAAAACTACGGTAAATCTTGGGAACGCATTGTAGATGGAGATGATGTACAAAGTTATGCGTTGTGTATTGTAGAAGATCCTGAAAATAAAAATTTACTATTCCTAGGAACAGATGATGGGTTGTATATATCGATAAACGCAGGAGATAAATGGACAAAATGGACGGAAGGGTTTCCTACGGTTCCAGTGAAAGATTTGGTGATTCACCCAAGAGAACACGATTTAGTTATTGGAACTTTTGGACGTGCAGCTTGGGTTTTAGATGATATTAGACCTTTAAGAGCAATGGCAAACGGAAATGTAACCTCTCAAAAATTAGCATTATTCACCCCACCAACAGCGTATCAATCAGCATATCAACAACCCACAGGAAGTAGATTTGGTGCAGATGCTCTATACCAAGGAGAAAACCGAAAAAGAGGTGCAATTATTTCTTATTATATTGAAGTTCCTGCAAAGGAAAAGAAATCAGAAAACAAGAAACAAGATAAAAAAGAAATTGAAAATAAAGTAAAACACGATTCTATTACATTAGAAATTTTTGATGGCAATAGGCAAATTAGAACCTTAAAATTTAAAACTCCTAAAGAAAGTGGTGTTCACAAAACTACCTGGTTCTTAAAAGAAAAAGGAGTTGCAAGAGCTTCTAGAAAAATTAAAGTATCTAAAAGAGAAGTAGGAGGTGTTTCGGTAAAACCAGGAATATATCAACTAAAAATGACGTTTGGAAAAGCAGTTTCTACACAAACGATAACCGTTGAATATGATCCTAGATTAGAAATTTCTAAAAAAGCAATCAATCAAAAATATGATGCCAGTAAAACATTAGAAAGCTATCAAGATAAAATTACAAATATTGTAAAGCAATTAGTAGAGAGTAAAAATGCAGCTACTGCTATGAAAACTAAATTATTAAAAGCAGATACTTTCACAAGTTCAGATAATAAAATGTACAAAGCAGAAATTAAGGCATCAAAAATAATTATTAAAAAAATTGATACGTTAATTTCGAAATATTTGGGAACTATAGACAAAAGACAAGGAATTACCAGAAATCCTGAAATTACCGTAAATCAACGTTTTGGACAAGCAAGTTGGTATATTCGTTCTCGTTTTGGTGAACAAACAACAACAGAAACCGTGTTAATGAATCAATTTATAACTGAATTCAAAAGAGTGGTCAGCGAGACCAATGCATTCTTTAACAAAGATTGGATTGACTATAAAGCGAAAACAGAAAATATTAAAATTTCTTCTTTTAAAGAAACCACTATCTACCCTATAGACTAATATTAAATATGAAAAATATTCTATTTATTTTGTTCTTGAGTTTTATATATATGAAAACTCAAGGGCAAAAATCTCCTGAAAACCAATTAGGAAACTGGTATATGTATAACGGTTCTCATAAACTATCAGAAAACTATTCCTTAAAAACAATGGCACATTTTCGCTATTATGAAATGGCTAGTGCGTTTCAACAAGAAATATATCGATTGGGTATTAACTATACTTTTAGCCCAAAAACCAACATAACAGGAGGCTTAAGTTATGCTACAGCAGATGTTGTATATGATACATCTTCCATAAATTTATATGAATTTCGTTTTTATGAAGACTTAAACTTAAAATGGAACTGGAACAAATTTACAACAAAACACCGCTTTCGATTAGAGCAACGTTTTATTCATAAGAATTTAATCACAAATCAATTTCAACACTGGTTGCGCTATGACTTAAATATAAGCTACCCACTTTCTAAAACTTGGAGCGCTTTTGTTTTCAATGAAATATTTCTAAATTTAAACAATAGCAAAAGGTTTAATCAAAATTGGATTGGCACAGGGCTCTTATACAAATGGAATGAAAATATAAAACTAAAAATGGGGTATTTTCAAATTAAAACACCTAATATCGTTTTAAAAAGAGCGCAATTAGGCATCCTTATAAACACTGATTTTTCTAAACAAGCTATTTAATTATGAAACCAATATTTACAAATGATGCTATTGTTTTTGGCATTTTAATGATGTCTTTAGGATTTGTTTTTTATACAGAAAGCTTAAAAACCGGTTTTTGGCCAAAATTTTATAAAATAGTTCCGGGTTTATTTATGGCCTACTTTATTCCTGCAATTTTTACTACGTTTGGTATTATTTCCCCAGAATGGAAAACAACCAATGCTGCTGGAGAAATCATATCGAGCTCCTCTCAATTGTATTATGTTGCAAGTCGTTTTTTATTGCCGGCTGCCTTGGTTTTAATGACACTAAGTATCGATTTAAAAGCGATATTTAACTTAGGCTCTAAAGCACTAATTATGTTTTTCACAGGAACAGTAGGTGTTATTATTGGTGGACCCTTAGCCATTTTGTTGATTTCCATTTTTTCCCCAGAAACAGTTGGTGGTGCAGACTTTGATGCTGTTTGGAGAGGGCTTTCTACCTTAGCTGGAAGTTGGATTGGTGGTGGTGCAAACCAAACTGCCATGTTAGAAATCTATAAATATAACCCTGCAAAATATGGTGGAATGGTAATTGTAGATATTGTTATTGCCAATATTTGGATGGCTATATTACTAATAGGTATTGGTAAGAAAGATAAAATAAATAAGTGGTTAAAGGCAGACACAACAGCTATTGAAGAATTAAAAGAAAAAGTAATAGACTTTACACAGAAAGTAAAGAAAAACCCAACGCTTACAGATTTTATGATCATGCTTGCTATTGGTTTTGGAACCGTTGGTTTTGGGCATTTTTCAGCAAAGTATTTAAGTGCATTTTTCTCTGAATTTGTAGCTTCGATAGACTCACAAACGTGGCGAAATGTATTTTCATTTTTGGGTTCTAGTTTCTTTTGGCTCATAAGTATTTCTACAATTATAGCTATACTTTTATCTTATACCAAAGCAAAAAACTATGAAGGCGCAGGTGCAAGTAAATTAGGTAGTATTTTTATATACATTTTAGTAGCAACTATTGGTATGAAAATGGATTTAAATCAGGCTTTTGAAAACCCTGGTTTAATAGCAATTGGTATTGTTTGGATGACCATACACGCTCTTTTATTAATTACTGTTGCAAAAATCATTAGAGCACCTTACTTCTTCTTAGCAGTTGGTAGTCAAGCCAATGTAGGTGGTGCAGCATCCGCACCTATTGTTGCACAAGCATTTCACCCTTCTTTAGCCACTGTAGGTGTTTTATTAGCTGTTTTTGGCTACGCAATTGGAACCGTTGGTGCAATTTTGTGCACAATTTTAATGGAATTAGCTTCAACCATTTAAAAAAATAAAGCATATTTGCAACCTAAAGTAAAAACTAATGAAGAAAATTATAGCAGTTTTAGTAGTATCAATTTTAATGATTGCATGTTCCTCTAAAAAAGATGGAAATATGATCGTTGAAGGAACCATTAAAGGATTAAAAAAAGGAACTTTATATCTTCAGAAAATGAATGATACAGCGATCTTTTCTATAGATTCTGTTAATGTTCTTGGTGATGGCAACTTTAGGTTGACAGACAATGTTGAATCTCCTGTAATGTATTACTTAACTTATGACGGTAATGCAAATGACAAAAGAATTTTATTCTTTGGAGGTAAAGGTACCATCACGATTAATGATAATATGAGCACTTTTGGATTTAGTCCTGAAATAACAGGTTCTCCAAACCAATTAGTACTTGATAAATTCTTAAAAATTAACAATCAATTTAAAAATCAACGTTTAGAGTTCATTAAAAAAGAATTTGACGCAAGGCAGTCTAAAAACACAGATTTAATTGAAAATCTAGAGAAAGATTATAATAAAATGATAAGAAGAAAATATTTATATACTACTAATTTTGCTTTATCTAACTCAGATTCTGAAGCGGCAGCATATATTGCATTAACTGAATTATATGATGCAAATATAAAATTACTTGACACCATAAATAAAAAGTTATCTATAGACGTGAAAAATTCTATTTATGGAAAACGTTTAGATAAATATATTAGCAAGATTAAAGCTCAAGAAAATAAATAAGTATTAAAAAAACCGAATTAGAACTCGGTTTTTTTTTATTTCTGATTTTTAAAAAATAGTATATGAAATATTTGTCTCCAGAAATAGCTGCTTTATCTAAAAATTTTAATGTTTCAAAATCGCTTGCCTAAACAAGTGTGTCTTGCGGAATTTTTCAAGATTGCTAAGCCACAAAAAAAACATTATCATAGATAAAAAAGAAAAATTAGAAGATTAAGCCTATAATTTAAAGCTTCACTTTTAAGCTCCACTCAAAGTTAAATTTAGAAACCACAACTCCATCTTCATTTTTTCCTTCAGCTGTTAACTTAACCTGTTGTCCTTGTTTGTTTATTTTAGACATCTTTATGGCTTTACTAATTTCGTTTCCTCCTAAACATGTAAAGATAATTTTACCTGTTGCCTTTTTATAAAAATTTGCTTCTTGGTGTGTTACTAACATAGAAACGTTTTCCTTTGAATCCTCTATCGCTTTCATTACTAAAACACCAGTACTCATTTCTGCTGCCATACCTTGAGCCGCCCAAAACATACTTTTAAACGGATTTTGATTCATCCACTTGTGTGTAATTTGAACAGTTGCTTGTTCCTCTGAAAGTGTTTTTATCCTTACGCCACCTATATATGCCAAAGGTAATTTTAACAACATAAATAGGTTTACTCTCTTAGGTGTAATCTTCATAAGGCATTATTTTTAGCAATTTAAGGCTTTTTTATTCAATAATTATAATATTTTAAACTGTTAAAAAAATGTTAATTATAGTACTATGTAATACATAATACCTTTTTAAAGATATATATTTGCATAAGAAAGTAGTAAACTGTTTAAAATTATGAAAAAGAACAACGAAAATACCAATGCATTTTTAATACATATTTCTGCCTTTGCAGGGTTTGTATTTCCTTTTGGTCAAATTATCACTCCACTGATTGCATGGCAAACCTTAAAGGATAGAAGTTCGTTTTTAGATGAGCAAGGTAAAGAGGCTATAAACTTTAATTTAAGCTACACCTTGTATGCTTTCATTTTATCTATCGCTTTAATTCCATTATTCTTTAAATCATTTTTTAATAACTTTAATAGTTTTAATAATTTTCAATTGAATTTCGATTTAAGTACAAATAATCTATTTAGTATAATGGGCCTTGGCACTATTACAGGAATACTTTACTTAGTAGGAATCTCATTGATAATTATAGCAGCATTAAAAGCAAAAGAAGGTGAAAATTATAAGTACCCTTTTACCATAAAGTTCATAAAATAATTCCCAAGATATGAAGATTGAAAACACAAAAGCACAAATGAGAAAAGGTGTTTTAGAGTATTGCATATTATCCATCTTAAAAAATGGTGATGCGTATACTTCTGAGATTCTTTCCACATTAAAAAGTGCAGAAATGATTGTAGTTGAAGGGACTATTTACCCCCTATTAACACGATTAAAAAATACTGGATTGTTAACGTATCGATGGGAAGAATCTACCTCAGGACCTCCAAGAAAATATTATGTTTTAACAGAAACCGGAAGCATGTTTATCAAAGAATTAGACAAAACATGGAGTAATTTAGTAACCGCAGTAAACCAAGTAATTAGTACAAAACCAACTTCAAATGAATAGAACAATAAATATTAATTTAGGTGGATTTTTCTTCCATATTGATGAAACAGCCTACCAAAAACTAAGAACATACTTAGCGTCTATATCTAAATCTTTAAGTGACGATGCACACGGAAAAAACGAAATTATTGCAGATATAGAAGCTCGTATTAGCGAACTTTTATCAGAAAAAATTACAGATTCTAGACAAGTTGTAAGTGAAATTGATATTGAAGATATTATTGTAATCATGGGACAACCAGAGGATTACACAGAGGACGAAGAAGCATATTCAGATGCAAGTTACTCTTATAAGAGAAATAGTTCTTCAGGAAAAAAACTATTTAGAGACGGAGATGATAAATTCTTAGGCGGTGTTGCTTCTGGTATTGCCCATTATTTTGATATTGATACTATTTGGGTTCGTTTACTCTTTTTGGTAATAACCATAGCAGGAGTAGGCGCAGGAATTCTAGTTTACATTGCACTTTGGATTTTGTTACCAGAGGCAAAGACTACTGCAGAGAAATTACAAATGGAGGGAGAGCCTGTAAATATTGATAATATTGAGAAAAAAATTCGTGAAGAATTTACAAATGTTTCAGAAAGTGTTAGAAATGCTGCAAACGAAGCATCAGAAAAAATTAAAGATGGTGCGAGTGAGTTTTCAGAAAAAATGGGACAAACGTTTTCAGCAAAGACAAACAAAAATAACGGTTTACAAGATTTTTTAAATGCAATAGGTAAAATTGCCATGGTCTTCTTTAAGATACTTGGAAAGTTTATAGGAGTGCTTTTTGTGATTTCTGGAGCAGCTGTTATTTTATCTCTAATTATTGGAGGGTTTTCTGTAGGAAGTTTAGAGTTTTTAAACATTGATGGAGGGTTTATTAATTACCCAGATTTTTTCTATGAAGCTACATTGCCTAAGTGGCTGTTATCGCTTTCCTTATTTACTTTAATAGGAATTCCATTTTTAGTATTGTTAGTTTTAGGCCTTAGAATGTTATCTAGTAACATCAAACAATTTAGCAAGATAACCTCTATCACACTTTTAGCAATTTGGTTTATGGCACTTTTAACAATCATATTTACGGGTGTAGAATTCGGAGCATCACACGCTAATTATGGAAAATCTATTAGCAATAACCAGCTAGACATTACCAAAAAAGATACGCTTATTTTAAAAATGATAAATAATGATTTGCTTTATTATCAAGATAATTTAAAGAGAAGCTCTAGAAAGCACGAAGTAGCAATAGATGGTGAACTTATGGTATACACTAATGATATTCGATTAGATGTAAAAAAGAGCAATACTGGATACGCTTATTTTATTGTTCAAAAAGAATCGTACGGACGAAGTCGCATAAAAGCCAGTAAAAATGCTGAGAAAATTCAATACGAATATACGATAACAGACAATGAAATAGTTTTTGATGCTTTCTTCTTATCTGATTTAAAGAATATTTTTAAAGATGAAGAAATAGATATTACAGTTTTTATACCAGCAACTTCAACTATTTACTTTGACAGTTCTGTGAAAAACTTTCTAAGTAATGTCAAAAATAAAGGGAATATTTATGATAAAGAAATGGTAGATCATCATTTTAAAATGACAAATACGGTTTTGAAATGCACAGATTGTATTGCTGTGTCTCAAAGAAATGAAACTATTTAATACAACTCATCCAAAAAAAATAACAACTGAGTAACTAAAGTTAGATGACCAATTACAATAAGAAGATATTTATCATCTAATTAAAACTAAAATCATGAAAAAAATAAATATTCAATTTTTAGCAATTCTGTTTATTGCAACTATTTTTATTTCTTGTGGAATAGATATATTTAACGGAGTTGAAGGAAACAGAAATATTGTAACTACAGAACGCACACCACAAGCAGATTTTTCTGGTATAAAAGTAAGTACAGGTATAGACCTTTTTATTAGCCAAGGAAATACTAATGCAATTACCGTTAAAGCAGATGAAAATTTACACGACCTTATTATTACAGAAGTAAAAGAGGGTATTTTAAAAATATATACAGATAAGAATATTTGGAAATCAAAAGCAAGAAAAGTATATGTTACCATAGAAAAACTATCCTTTTTAAAAGCTACAAGTGGAAGCGATGTAAAGAGCGAAACGATTATAAAAACTAATGAAATTTCCATCAGTGCAACCAGTGGCGCAGCAATAGAAATTGACGTGGAAGCAGAAAGCGTTGCCACAAGTACTACAAGTGGCTCTGATATTAAAATTACAGGAACCACTATTAACCACGCGTCTAATGCCACAAGTGGAAGTTCTATTGATGCCTATGATTTAAAAAGCGATAATGCTATTGCAAAAGCCACCAGTGGCGCGTCTATAAATATTTATGCCTCTAAAAAGATGGAAGGAAAAGCAACTAGTGGTGCAGATATAGATTTTAAAGGAAACCCTGCAACAATAAATAAAGATGTTTCTTCTGGAGGAAGTATTTCTATAAATTAAAACAATTACAACTTATTTATAAAATATTAGAAAGCTAACTTCTAATATGGTTACTAATACTTGGTTTTATTGGTAAACTTGGTAAGACGCTGTTTTAGAACAAACAGCGCTTACTTTTTTTCGTATGTAAAGTATACGTTGCTTATTCTGTGGCTTTCTTGTAATTTTTTAAAAGTTTTTGTACTTCTGTATTCTCAAAAACAACAGGGTACAATTCGTTTAAAATAATATGATAATCGTAATCTATTTTCATTGCACTTATTAAGTGCGTAAAAGCATATTTTTCTTTATTTAAAATGAAGAATAAGCCTACAAGCCTATATTCTACCTCTGAAAAATTCTTATGTGTTTTTTGCGCTGACAACAACACTTTCAAAGCATCATTAAATTCTCCCAAGAAAGATAAAACATCTGTTAAACCCATGTAAATCTCTACAGAAATATCTCCTAATCTTAAACAATTCTTAAAACCAACAACTGCCTCTTCGAAAAAGCTTAATTTTAAGTTTATTTCAGAATAACGCCTCCAATACAAAGTATTCTCTTCATCAATTTTTAAAGCTTTCGCAATATAATATGCAGCTTTTTGGTAGTTTTCTTGCTCAAAATACAGGTTAGTTAACAAAATCCACCCCTTATCTAAAAATGGATCTTCATGAACTGCTTTTTTATAATAGGACACCGCCGCGTCTAATTTATTAAGTTTTTCGTAACATTCTCCAACTCTAATATTAACATAGGCAGTTGGATCATCTAATTCTATTGTAATTAAATAGTTATCAATTGCATCTTGATAATTGCCTAATTGTTCTAGAGTCTTTGCTTTCTCCAAATAACCACCCACAAAAGATTCATCAATTAAAACGGCATAATCAAATGCAATTAAAGCCTCTTTATAACTTTCTAAAACAAAATGCTGTCTTCCTAATTGGTGCCAAGCAACCTCACAATAAGGATTAATATCTATATATGAGATTAAATAATTTATAGCTTCCTCGTGTTCTTTTTGCATATCGAAACAATAAACAATATTGTAAAGCGCAGAATAGTCTTCAAAATCTGCTTCAATGCAATACGCAAAGTTTATGCGTGCGTTTTTAAAATCTTCCAAATACAAAAACTCCATACCCATTAATGACCATACATCTATCTTGTCATCTGTTAAATACAGTGCTTTTTCTAAATCTATAATTGCTTCTTTATGAAAACCTTTTTTTGAATTTATAGTTGCTTTTTGAATAAAAACCTCTTCATTTCTTGGTGCTAAAACCTCGATTCTTTTTAATAGCTTAGAAGCTTTATCAATTTCATTTTCAGTAAGGTAAGCTTCCACCATTAACAGCTTTAAGTCAATAGATTCTGGATGTTGTTCTAAACCCAGTTTTATTGCTTTTTTTGCTAGTGCTATTTTACCAGTATCTAAATAATGTACAATGATTTCTTCAAACTCAACCAAATCAAAAAAATAGACATTATTGGTTTTAAGCATGGATTCAAATTTTAATAGAGACATAACTATGATATTTGAATTAGTACTTTAAAGGTACTCTAACTCTAGCTTAACAGTAAGAATTGCTCTTTTTGTTTTCAACAATTTAATTAACAAAACAGCAGCATGTATTTAGTCCTTAATAATTTTGCGCATACATAAATTTAAGCTAATTTTGATTTTCATTAACTATCATCTTAAATTGGTAGCATTCTTATGAGCAAAAAAATCTTATTAAACTCTAAAGATATTGAAATTATACTCCATCGACTAGCTTGCGAGCTTATCGAAAACCATAATGATTTTTCTAATACAGTCTTAATTGGCCTGCAGCCGAGAGGTTCTTATCTGGCAAATAGATTAGCCAATCTATTAAAAACAGAATACAATATTAAAAATTTAGAGTTAGGTCTTTTAGATATCACTTTCTACAGAGATGATTTTAGAAGAAAAGATACCCCTTTAGCAGCAGAAACTACCGAAATGAACTTCCTTGTCGAAGATAAAAAAGTGGTTATCATTGATGATGTTTTATTCTCAGGACGAAGTATTAGAGCGGCATTAACAGCAATACAATCATACGGAAGACCAGAAAACATAGAATTATTAGTATTAATAGATAGACGTTTTAGCAGACACTTGCCAATTCAGCCGAATTACAGAGGTAGACAAGTAGATGCTATTAATGAAGAAAGAGTGCTTGTAACTTGGAAAGAATCTCATAAAAAAGATGCTGTTTTTATAGAACCCACATAATTCTATTAAAGAAGACTTTAAACATAATAATGAAGAAAAATAAACAAATATCTAACTTAAAACCTTTGATGTGTCAGAATTAAGTGTAGAACATTTATTGGGTATTAAGTACTTAAAACCCAATGATATTGATGTTATTTTTAAAACTGCAGATCATTTTAAAGAAGTAATCAACAGGCCTATCAAAAAGGTACCTTCTTTAAGAGATATTACCATTGCAAATTTGTTTTTTGAAAATAGCACAAGAACTAAACTAAGTTTCGAACTAGCAGAAAAAAGACTATCAGCAGACGTTATTAATTTCTCTGCTGGACAGTCTTCAGTAAAAAAAGGAGAAACCTTAATAGACACCGTAAACAACATTTTAGCTATGAAAGTAGATATTGTTGTAATGCGGCATGGAAACGTTGGTGCTGGTGTTTTCTTATCTAAACATGTAGATGCAAAAATTATTAATGCTGGTGACGGAACCCATGAGCACCCAACACAAGCACTACTAGACTCTTATTCTATTAGAGAGAAATTAGGTACAGTTAAAGGTAAAAAAATAGTGATTATTGGAGATATTTTGCACTCTAGAGTTGCTTTATCAAATATTTTTGCGCTACAATTGCAAGGTGCACAAGTTAAAGTTTGTGGTCCAACAACCTTAATACCAAAACATATTGCCAGTTTGGGTGTATCGGTTGAAACCAATTTAAAAAAAGCGCTAGAGTGGTGTGATGTAGCAAATGTACTTCGTGTACAGCATGAAAGAATGGATATTAAATATTTTCCTTCTACCAGAGAATACACACAACTTT
>CAJXAS010000033.1 GCA_913050305.1 uncultured Polaribacter sp.
AATCATCTAATAAATAAGCTACTGAGTTTAGTAAAAAATCTTTATTTCCAAATTGTTGGTTCGTCCATTTATCAGAAGCTAAATCGTATGGTTTGTTTTTTAATAGTTGATTTTTTCCAACGTCACCATCAGCAATGACAATCATTTTATTTGCTACAGATTGACCTTTAAAAAGTGGCGTATTAAAAGGGTGTATCCGGTTTTTATAAGCGGAATTAAATTTGCCCTCTAACAAGACCGCAAACAACTGATTCCCGCCTTTATAATCAGATTCAACAACTTCTTCTGCAATAGATTGTAATGCTATGAATGTTGGTGTTCCTACTTTTTTAGTTAACAGAGAACTTACCAATAAAGGTGTTTTCTTAATGTTATTTTTTAAAGTATCTATTTGATTTGCAAATTGTAACCTTACAGGAGCATTGTTTTTAGTAATTGGGTGGTTCGGATTTCCGCCAACTAGTGGGTGGTAAAACCATTCTAAATTTTTAAACTGGGGTTGGTTGCCAACTTGGCCTGTTGCCACAGGTATTTGTGCCGAATATAAATCTTTAATTAGGGTGGTATTAATTCTAATTCCGTAGCTAAATAATAAATTTGTTAGATTTAAATCTCTAGGATATGCTAACATTTTTCCAGTAGCATTTAAGCTGTCTTGGTCTGCCTGCACATTGTCTAACATCCACAAAGTTTTGCCACCATTAGCAATAAACTGGTCTAAAATAAATTTCTGTTTGTCTGTAAATTTCTCTGTAGGTTTTGCAATAATTGCCAAATCTAACTGTAGCAAATCTTTTAAAGTCTCTGCTGCATCTGTTTTTGTGGCATCTAAAGTAAATTTTGCCAATCTGTATTTTTTACCAAGTGCACTTAAAAAACTATATTGGTAGATGTCTTCTAATTCTCCATTTCCAGAAAGTATGCCTATTTTTTTTTGTTCTTTTTGGTTTACAGAATGTATGGCATTTGAAAAGCTATATTCCAAATTTTCAATAGCGCTTTGTAATTGTGCTTCTTGAGAAGCAACAATAGTTGCTGGAAGTAAAGATACAATAGCTGTTTTTTTACCATAACTTATTGCTGCCCAAGGAAAAATAATCGCTTCAGACATTTTTCCATCTTCTTCAACGGTTAATTGACTTGGCAGCATCCCTTTTTTAATGAGCGCTTCTCTTTGGGTATCTGGATTTTGAAAAGTAATTTTTATCTTTTGGTTTTTAGCAGCCAATTCTTCTAAATATTGGCGTGTTTCTAGTTGTAGCCTTTTAAATTCTGGTGGAAAATCGCCCTCTAAATAAACCGTTATAAATAAGTTTTTATCAATCTTCGAAATGATGTTGGTAGTGGTTTCTGAAAGCGTATACCGTTGGTCTTTTGTAAGATCGAAACGTTTGTAGAAAGATTGATTTACAACGTTTAAAACGATTAAAACAAGAATTAAAATGCTACTATGTTTAATTTTTTTATTCATTTTCTAAACGTGTTTTAGTTATGAATAAAAAGAAGATGGTAACACTTATAAAATACACAAGATCTCTAGTGTCTATAATTCCGCGAGAAATACTTTTAAAATGTTCGTTAATGCCTATTTGCTGAATGGTTAAATTATTATCAAACGAATTAGAAATTGCATCAAATCCGTAGAAAAGAAAAAACGTACTAAAAACTCCTAAAATAAACGCTACAATCTGGTTTTTAGAAAGTGTTGAAGTAAATAATCCAATGGCAGTATAGGTTGCGGCTAAAAATAACAAACCAATATAAGAGCCAATAGTAGCTCCAAAATCGATATTTCCAATAGGGTTTCCTAATTGATATACTGTGTACACATACGTAATTGTTGGTATTAAGGCTATGACAACGAGTAGGAGTGCTGCCCAAAATTTACCCAACACAATTTGCCAATTAGAAATTGGTTTTGTTTTTAAAAGTTCTATGGTTCCGTTATTAAATTCATCAGCAAAACTTTTCATAGTTATTGCCGGAATTAAGAATATAAATACCCAAGGTGTTAAATAAAAAAACGGATTTAAATCTGCAAAGCCAGCGTTTAGGATGTTCAAATCATCTTTAAAAATAAACAAGAACAATCCATTCATCAACAAGAAAACTCCAATGACTAAATATGCAATGGGACTTGCAAAAAACGAGTTGAATTCTTTTTTTAAAATAGCTATCAATGTGTAATTTTTTATTTTAATTAAAAATTAAGCGTCAACTGCGAATCTGTAAATTTGGTTATCTTCAAAATCAGCATCTTTTTTGTCTGGCTGCAATTCAAAATTATATTTCTTTAATAACGCCACTGAAGCATTATTATTTTGATGTGTAAAGGCTTCTACAAATTTTAAATCCATTTGCTTTGCAGAGAACTTTAAAATTGCTTCAAAAGCTTCGCTCATATAACCATTCTCTTGAAAATCTGGGTGCAAATCATATCCAATTTCTGCATAATTCTCTTCAGTCTCGAAATTATTTAAACCAATGGTTCCTAGCAATTCAGCAGTATTTTTAGATTCTAATACCCAAAAAATACGGGTATTATTAGCAATTGAGTTAGAAATACTGTCTATAAGGGCTCTCGTTTCAGAAAGATTATTTAGCATTGTTCTTGTTATAAAGGTGTTTACCTCTTTGTTTGTTCTCAAACCAAAAATGGCTTTTGCATCGTTTAATTCTAATGCTCTTAATGTTAATCTTTCCGTTTCTAAAACTGGAAATGGAGTAAAGTTGAATGCCATTTTTATATTATTTTGCTTGTTTCTTATTGTAAACTTACTTTTTATCAACGCTCCATGCAAGCGGTTTGTCATTAAAAAATACTTTTGTTTTTGCCCAAACATCTTTAAAAAGGGCAGACTTTCTGTAGTTTTCTAAATCGCTTTCTTTGTTCCAATGCGAGTATGTGAAAAAGATATCAGGATTATTTTTATCTTGATATAACTCTAATAATGTGCATCCTTTAGACGCTCTAATAAATTGTTTTTTCTTTTCAAAAATTTCTAAAAAGGTAGGAATGTGTTTTTGATGGAAACTTAACTTTACAATTCTTACAAACATACTTATGAGATTGGTGTAAATTCGGGTTTCTTATCATTTGTGAAATCGATGGTGATTTGATCTCTATAGCTTAATCCTAAAAGAGAAGATGCACCACCAACAGTATCTAAATTACTTCTGTAAATAGCAATTTCTAAATATCCTGCGGCGTTAAATATGGCTAATTTATGGCCGTCATATTGATGGCTCTCATGCAAACTGTTATTAGTAACTTCATTGTATTTTGTGAAAATTTTAGAAAATGAATACCGTCTAGCGGTTGCATTAAAAGTTCTTCCTTTTCCAATTTCTTGAAACATTTTTTGGCTAATATTTGTAATTACATTTCCATAATTATCAATATATAACACCCCTCCAATAATTTGGTTTTGGGCCTGATTTACTTTTGGCTGAATCTCTATTAATTTCTTAAATTCCTTAATTACTTTCCCTATAACTGTTAAATTTCCACCTCTGGCTATAAAACAAGCTACCTGAACAAAGACATCTAACACCGGAAAACTACTCTCTATTCTGTCATGAATATTAATTTCTACAATTTTTGTAGGTTTAATTTCAGCGGCAATCATAGAAATTAAACCGTTGTCTGGACAAACGAAAAAATGCCCATCTAATTCTAAGGCAATATGCTTGTTATCTTTACTTAGTTCTGAGTCTACACCAATAATATGTATGGTTCCTTTAGGAAAACTTTTATAAGAGTTTTTTAGTATATATGCAGTTTCTGTAATATTAAAAGGCGCTATTTCATGCGTAATATCTACAATTTTAGCGTCTGCAAGTTCTGTGTATATGGCTCCTTTTACAGCACCTACAAAGTGGTCTTTTGTTCCGAAGTCTGTAGTTAGCGTTATAAATGCCATTGGGTGCTTTACGTTTAATTAATTGTGTAAAAGTTATTAATTATTTTAAGCAAATCTAATGAATTTTGAATTTTAATTCGCTATTTTTAGTTTAAATAAAATGTACATTAATCTCTAAAAAAAATAAACATTTGAACGAACGCATTATAGAGTTAGAAGAAATAAACCCCAAAGACTTCTTTGGAGCACATAATAGTACTATCGAAGCCTTAAAAAAATATTACCCTAAAATTAAAATTGTTGCTAGAGGTACCCAATTGAAGATTTTTGGAGAGTCTGCTCTTTTAGATGAATTTGAAATTCGTCTAACGCGTTTGATAAAGTATTACAATAGGTACAATAAGTTAGATGAAAACAGTATGGAGCGCATTCTAACTTCGAATGGCAAAGAGGAAAAAGCAGTAGCTTCTAAAAGAATTAAAGATGTTTTAGTTCATGGTGTTGCTGGAAGATTGATAAAACCACAAACAGAAAACCAGCGTAAAATGGTTGCGCTAATGGATAAGAATGATATGTTATTTGCTGTTGGGCCCGCAGGAACGGGTAAAACCTATACAGCAGTTGCATTGGCCGTTAGAGCTTTAAAAGAAAAAGAAGTTCGAAAAATTATCTTAACAAGACCCGCGGTAGAGTCTGGAGAGAATTTAGGTTTTCTTCCAGGAGATTTAAAAGAAAAGTTAGACCCTTATATGCAACCTTTATATGATGCATTAAGAGACATGATTCCGCATGAAAAGCTAGAGTCGTACATAGAAAAAGGCGTAATACAGATTGCACCTTTGGCATTTATGAGGGGTAGAACTTTAGACAATGCCTTTGTGATTTTAGACGAAGCGCAGAATACTACGCACAATCAAATGAAAATGTTTTTAACTAGAATGGGTAAAAGTGCAAAGTTTATCATCACCGGAGATCCTGGTCAGATAGATTTACCAAGAAAACAAGTATCTGGATTAAAAGAATCTTTATTAGCCTTGAAAGATATAAACGGTATTGCACAAGTCTTCTTAGATGACAAAGATGTGGTGCGCCATAAATTAGTAAGAAGTATCATTAGCGCATACAAAAGCATAGAAACAGAATAGGGTCTTGTTTTTTGTTGTTGGTTAATAGTCTTTAGACTATTTTTGCAGCCATTAACAAAGAACAACCAACAAACAATTAACCAAGAATGAATACAATTAACGAAACTAACTTTAAGTTTCCCAATCAAAAATCTGTTTATAAAGGTAAGGTAAGAGAGGTTTATAACATTAATGATACTCTTTTAGTAATGATTGCTACCGATAGACTTTCTGCTTTTGATGTTGTTTTACCGCGTCAAATTCCTTTTAAAGGGCAGATTTTAAACCAGATTGCAACTAAAATGATGAATAATACAGCAGATATTGTTCCGAATTGGTTGTTAGCAAATCCTGATGAGAATGTAGCAATTGGTCATTTGTGCGAAACTTTTAAAGTAGAAATGGTTATTCGTGGTTATTTATCTGGTCATGCGGCTAGAGAGTATAAATTAGGGAAAAGGCTACTTTGTGGTGTTACCATGGCGGCAGGTTTGAAAGAAAATGATAAATTTCCTAAACCTTTAATTACTCCATCAACTAAAGCAGATAACGGAGATCACGACGAAGATATTTCTCGCGAAGAGATTCTATCAACTAGTATTGTTTCTGAAAAAGACTATTTAATTTTAGAAGACTATACAAGAAAACTATTTCAAAGAGGAACAGAAATAGCGGCTTCTCGTGGTCTAATTTTAGTAGATACGAAATACGAATTCGGAAAAACAAAAGAAGGAAAAATTGTGTTAATTGATGAAATTCATACTCCAGATTCTTCTCGCTATTTTTATGAAGAAGGGTATCAAGAAAGACAAGATAAAGGGGAACCTCAAAAACAATTGTCTAAAGAGTTTGTAAGACAATGGTTAATTGAAAATGGATTTCAAGGATTAGAAGGACAACAAATACCAGAAATGTCTGATGCTAAAATCAGCGAAATTTCTAATAGATATATAGAGTTATACGAACAAATTACGGGAGAAGCTTTTGTAAAAGCAACTACAGATAACGTAATGAATAGAATTGAAAAGAATGTGAATTCTTTTTTATCAAATTAAAAAACAAACAAATATGATTATAGAACCAAGAACAAGAGGATTTATCTGTTTAACATCACATCCAACAGGTTGTGAGCAAAACGTAATGAATCAAATAGAATATATCAAATCGCAAGGGAAAATTGAAGGAGCCAAAAAAGTATTGGTTTTAGGTTCTTCTACAGGCTTTGGTTTGGCCTCTAGAATTACAAGTGCATTCGGTTCAGAAGCAGCAACAATTGGTGTTTATTTTGATAAGCCACCAACTGCAGGAAGACCAGGTTCACCGGGGTATTACAACACCGCAGCTTTTGAAAAGCATGCTCATAAACAAGGTTTGTATGCTAAAAGTGTGAATGGTGATGCATTCTCAAATGAAATAAAACAACAAGTTGTAGACTTAATTAAAGAGGATTTAGGTCAGATAGATTTAGTGATTTATAGTTTGGCTTCGCCTGTAAGAACGCATCCAAATAGTGGAAAAAGATTCAAATCGGTGTTAAAACCTATCGGAGAAGTTTTTACAAATAAGACAGTAGATTTTCATACCGGAAATGTATCAGAAATTTCTATCAACCCTGCGGAAGGAGAAGATATTGAAAATACAGTTACTGTTATGGGAGGTGAAGATTGGAAAATGTGGATGGATGCGTTACAAGCTGAAAACCTACTTTCAGAGGGTGCTACAACAGTTGCGTATTCTTATATTGGCCCAGATGTTACAAGACCGGTCTATAGAAATGGAACTATTGGTGCCGCAAAAGATCATTTAGAAGCAACTGCTTTTACAATTACAGAAGACTTAAAGTCCATTAAAGGAAAAGCCTATGTCTCTGTAAACAAAGCATTGGTAACACAAGCAAGTTCTGCAATTCCTGTAATTCCGTTATACATTTCTTTATTATATAAGATTATGAAAGCAAAAGGAATTCACGAAGGTTGTATTGAGCAAATACAACGTTTGTTTAGCCAGCGTTTATTTGGAGGTGATTTAGCTTTAGATGAAAAGGGAAGAATTAGAATTGATGATTTAGAAATGCGCGAAGATGTACAAGAAGAAATAGCTGAACTTTGGAAAAACGCAACTTCAGAAAATTTACCAGAAATAGGAGATTTAAAAGGCTATAGTGATGAGTTTTTTAGCTTATTTGGTTTTAAAGTGCCAGGTGTAGACTATAATGCAGATGTAAATGAATTGGTTATGGTTCCTAGTGAACAATAATCTTAGATAATACGAGCCTCATTTTTTTAAAAATCATGAGGCTTTTTTTAGCATAAAAAAAGGGATTGAAGGCAGTAACAATAAAACAACTTAAAGATGAATTAGCTCATAAATCTGCTGCAGATTTAAAAGAGTTGTGCTTGCAGTTGGCCCGGTTTAAAAAAGAAAACAAAGAATTACTTACCTACTTAATGTTTGAGTCTCATGATGAGGAAACTTATATTCAGACTCTAAAAGAGGAGGTAGACGCCCAATTTGAAGAAATTAATACAAAGAGTTTTTTCTACATTAGAAAGGGAAGCCGTAAAATATTAACGTCTATAAAAAAGCACATTCGGTACTCTAAGAAGAAAGAAACAGAAGCAGAATTGTTATTGTATTTCTGCAAGAAGTTAAAGGATTTTAAACCTTCTATTCAGAGAAGCACAAGATTGCAAAGTATTTTTGATACTCAGGTGAGAATGATTAAACGAGTAATTGAAAAATTACATGAAGATTTACAGTATGATTTTCAATTAGAATTAGATGAATTATTAGATAATGAATAAAGAAAGACCAGTTTTAGAAGATTTAATTAAAGATAATATGTCGGCATTAGAATTGTTTCAAAACCAGACATTAAGACCCGTTATTAAAATGCAACATGATTTATTAATTGCATCTTTTAATACGTATAAAGCAAAAAGGAAAATTGATTTTTCTAGCTTAACAGATCAAAAAAAGAGAAGTAAGACAAAGGCAGTTTTTGTAAAAGATATCAATTATAAGAACCTTACATTAGGTTTTATTATTGGTGCTTTTTCATTAGAAGAATTCGCCTATTACAGTTTAAATGCTTCAGAATTAAATAAAAGAATTATTCAAATTGTTATCCAAAGAGTTCAGGATAGCCTTACTGAAATTATATAAGTAAAAAAGTTGGTACTCTCCAGTATCAACTTACAATCAACCAACCCCTTTCTATTATAAAAAGGAACACAAACGTATTAAAACTACTTTTTAGAAGTTGTATAAAAAATGCGGAAAACGCATTATTTCTTTCTAAATCAAAGGTAGTTTATGTTTTATTATTGAGGTTGTACTTATTGCTTCTTAGCTAATAACTTTTTTTGATATTTTCCTTGTACAACGTCTACAATAACTAAAATAGCAATTACAAAGTAGAAGGTAGTTTTACTCATAGGTACAATTTCATTTCCAAAGAGTTTTAAATGTGCTAAATGCCCACCTTCTGTAATTAGCATAATGCCAACTATAAAAAGAATAAAGAGCCCTAAAACTTCATACATCCTATTTTTTGCTAAGAAATCTGATATTCTATCTGCTAAAAATAACATTAATAAACCACTGATAACAATTGCAATAGTCATAATAATAAAAGCAGTTGTAGTACTTTCTATAGCACTTGTAAGACCAATAGCAGCTAAAATAGAGTCAAAAGAAAATACTAAATTCATTAATACGATGCTGAAAATAACGGTTTTAGACGATTTTGTTCCTTTGCGCTGATCTGCTGCGGATTGCTCTAAATTTTGAGTACCAATCATGTGCCAAATTTCTTTAATGGCTGTATAAATTATAAATCCTCCACCTAATAAAACAATAATACTATGCCCGTTAAAAGCAAATTTTATAACGTCTTCAAAACCACCTGTCAAAAAAGAAAAAGGCTTTTGAAAATACCCAATTATAGAAACCAAAAGAAATAAAAGTACAATTCTTAAGACAATAGCTATTAAAATTCCTACTTTTCGAACTCTTTTTCTATCTGTTTCTGGTGCTTTCTTTGACTCTAATGAAATGTATAACAAGTTATCAAAACCTAATACGGCTTGTAACATAATTAGCATGAAGAGCGTAAATATATTTTCTAGCATTTTTTATTTTTGTTTCAAAGATATTTGGATTGCTTTTAATACGCAATATTTTATTTATGTTAGTTTTAAATAGAAGGAAATATACGTTTAAAATATATATTTATATAAGATTCGTAAACTCACAAAGGCAATTAAAATGGCAGTTGCTTTTTTTAATTGAATAGGCGTAAAGAAGCTGTAGCTTTTTCTGCTTCCAATTTGGCCGCCAATAAAAACAGTACCTAATAAAATACCCGTTAAATTCCAGTTAATTAAAAAATTAGGCATTGAATATTGTCCAATAAAACCAGCGATAGAATTTACTAAAATAAAAATACTGGCAGTTGCCGCTATTTTCTGGGGAGTATCCCAATTGGTAAGATGTAATAAAGGAGCTAAAAAAATACCACCACCAATACCAACCATTCCAGAAATAAAACCAATTATACCTCCAAAACTTGCATTCCTTATACTTTTGGGATCGTTGTTTTTTTCATTGAAAGCAACAATTTGTTTTGAAAGCCACATAGTTATTGCTGCGAACAATAAAGTGAAACCTAATAAAATGAAAAAGAATTGCTGATTTATTTTTACAGTTCCGCCTAAAAAAGCCAAAGGAATACTAAATAAAATTAGAGGCATTATTTTTTTAAAATTTACTTTTTTCTGATGAAGAAATAGATAAACGTTACCAGAGACCACAACGATATTACACAGCAAAGCAGTCGCTCTAATTTGTGTAAATACAATACCTGTTAAAGCTAAAATAGCCAAATAGCTAGAACCACCACCAAAACCAACAGATGAATATAATACTGCTACGGCAAAAAATAATAGAATAATATGCCAATTCTCAATAAAAGTTTCTAAAAGAATGTGAAAATTCATACAAGACAAATATATTGTTCTTCTCATATAATTGATATTGAATTTTAATATTTTTTGTATTTTATCTGCTAAAAGGTGTTATAAGTAGAAAAAATAAAAATATAAGGATTGTTTTTTATAGTTTAGTCTCTTTGTTAGAGTCCAAACAATAAATAATTTAGCCAAACAATGAGTAATTATCATATAAAACATCTAGAAGAATATTATCAGGTATACAGAAAATCTATTAGAGAACCAGAAAATTTTTGGGAAGAGATTGCTGAAGAGCATTTTGTTTGGAGAAAAAAATGGGACAAAGTTTTAGAATGGGACTTCTCTAAACCAACAATAAAATGGTTTCAAGGGGCAAAACTAAATATTACAGAAAACTGTATCGATAGGCATTTGGCAACAAGAGCAGATAAAACGGCTATCATATTTGAACCAAATGATCCAAGTGAAGCTGCAGAGCATATTACCTATAAGCAATTATCAGAAAGAGTAAATAAGTTTGCCAATGTTCTAAAGGAAAACGGAGTTCAAAAAGGAGATAGGGTATGTATTTATGTTCCAATGATTCCAGAACTGGCTATTGCAACGCTTGCTTGTGCAAGAATAGGTGCTATCCATTCTGTAGTTTTTGCAGGCTTTTCTGCGGTTGCACTGGCAACAAGAATTAATGATTCTGACTGTAAAATGGTGATTACATCTGATGGTTCTTATCGGGGTGCGAAAACCATTGATTTAAAAGGAATTGTAGATGAAGCTTTGGAAAATTGTTCTTGTGTGAAAACTGTTTTAGTAGCGAAAAGAATTCATTCAGACATTCAAATGAAAGAAGGCCGTGACCAATGGTTACAACCATTATTGGATAATGCTTCTATAGATTGTGAAGCAGAAATTATGGATGCAGAAGATCCCTTATTTATTTTATATACTTCTGGTTCTACAGGGATGCCGAAAGGAATGGTGCATACAACTGCTGGTTATATGGTGTATACAGCATACACGTTTAAAAATGCATTTCAATATAAAGAAGAAGATGTGTACTGGTGTACCGCCGATATTGGCTGGATTACCGGTCATTCTTACATTGTATATGGTCCGTTAGCAAACGGAGCAACTACATTAATGTTTGAAGGTGTGCCAAGTTATCCAGATTTCGGACGTTTCTGGGAAATTGTAGAGAAACATAAGGTGAATCAGTTTTATACCGCACCAACGGCAATTAGAGCATTGGCAAAACACGGAACAGAATTAGTAGACAAATACAATTTATCCTCTTTAAAAGTATTGGGGTCTGTAGGAGAGCCTATTAATGAAGAAGCTTGGCATTGGTATAATGATAATATTGGTAAAAAGAAAAGCCCGATTATTGATACTTGGTGGCAAACAGAAACGGGAGGTATGATGATTACACCGATACCTTATGTTACACCAACAAAGCCAACGTATGCAACCTTACCTTTTATAGGTATTCAGCCTGCAATAATGGATGAAAACGGTAAAGAGTTAAAAGGAAACCAAGTAGAGGGAAGACTCTGTGTTAAGTTTCCTTGGCCAAGTATTGCAAGAACTATTTGGGGAAATCATGAACGTTATAAAG
>CAJXAS010000034.1 GCA_913050305.1 uncultured Polaribacter sp.
TTTTTTGAACCCCAAAACTTTCTGAAATTCGAAAACACATTCCTATATTTTCAGGAGTTCTAATAGCATCACAAACAATTGTTATTGGAAACTGTTTTTGATCGTTTTTGATGTCGTTATGTGTTAATTGTTCCACTTTTCTTATTTAAAAATTTTAAAGTATACTTATTTCGCCTTAAAATTATTTACTTGTTTAGGCTCATTACATATTTCTTAGGTGTTGTGCCAAATTTCTTTTTAAATGCTGCTATAAAATGACTTGCAGTACTGTAGCCAACTTGCGAGCCAACCTCATTTACGTTGTATTGGTTGCTTTCTAATAGCTTCCTTGCATGTTCCATTTTATAATCGAATAAAAAACTATAAACGGTGTCTCCATAAATTTGTTTAAAACCTTCTTTTAATTTTTTTAAATTCAGTCCAATTTCTAAAGCTAATTCTTGTAAGCTAGGGGGTTCTGCCATTCTAGATATTATAATATCTTTTGCTTTTCTAATTTTTAATACATTTTGCTCATCAACTAGAAAAGGACAATATTCCCCATCAGTATTTTCTTCTTTTTGGAAATGAAGACTCAAGAGTTCATAAATTTTACCTTTCACATATAATTCTCTGATAGAATTATTAATATTAGAGTTTATAATTTGATGCAAGACCATAGCAACTGTTGCTTTTATTTCAGTGTCGTCATAAAATTTTCTATTGCTGTTTACATCACTTAAAAACGGAATGTAGCCAGACTCTTTAGAAAATAAGGAATGAAATTTTTCAATTGAAATTAATAATGAAACTAAAGTTGTTTTTGGTTGAATTTCTAAATTTATAGGTAAAGTCCTTTGCGGATTGTATAATAAGATAGACCTATTGTCTAAAACATCAAAAGTGTAACCACCTTCATTAAATAAAAATTTAGAATTTCCTCTCAAACAGAAATGCATCTGTATAAAGGTACTATCAATAGCTCTTTCAAAGCTTTGTACTTTATTGCTTTCATTCTGAAAATGAAGCACATAAAATCCTTTTTCTAAAATGATTTCATCTAAAGAACTTTCTCCGACATTTTTAAACATATATTTCTTAATTTCTCAACTTGTTTCTATTTAGATTCATTCTATATAAATTCAATCTAAAGGACTATATACTTAGCAAAAATAAGGGTTTTAAAGCTTTTATCAAAATTAAATACTTAAAATACATACAACGTTATTAAAAGTTCTTTAAGCGACATTTTTATCTTAATGAAGTTTTTACTTTTGTGGCTTCCTAGAGAGATATGAAAGAATCCGGCCAAAACCATTTTTACAATATTGGAGTAAGTTACAAAAAAGCAGATGCAGAAATGCGTGGAAAATTTTCTGTATCTATAGCAAGTCAAAAAGCACTTTTAATTGCAGCCAAAGAAAAAGGGATTTCTGCCATATTTATAATCTCCACTTGTAATAGAACTGAAATTTTTGGCTTCGCAAGTAGACCTTGTTTGCTGATTGAACTGTTATGCGATTTTTCGGAAGGTACCGTTAAAGAGTTTAATTCTATTTGTAATATTCAGAAAGACCAGGAAGCAATAAGCCATTTATTTAAAATAGGTACAGGTTTAGAAAGTCAGATTTTAGGTGATTATGAAATTGTAAGTCAATTAAGACATTCTTTCAAATTAGCTAAAAAACTAAAAACAACAAACGGATATATCGAGCGTTTAGTAAATGCTGTTTTACAGGCAAGTAAACGTGTAAAGAATGATACAAAGCTTAGTTCAGGAACAACATCTGTTTCTTATGCGGCTGTGCAGTATATCATTAAAAACTTACCAGATTACAATTCTAAAAATATTTTAGTTTTTGGTTTGGGTAAAATGGGAAAACATACTTGCAAGAATTTAGCAGAATACACTAAAAATAAGCAAGTTTGCTTAATTAATAGAACAGAAGAGAAAGCTATTCAGTTTGTAAAAGAGCATGCTTCAATTCGTAAGTCTGTAATAGAAAATTTAGTTGAAGAGGTTTCTAAAGCAGATGTATTAATTGTATCTACCGGCGCAGAAAAACCTACTATTACTAGAGAGCATATAGCAAATAATAAAGAAATTTTAATCTTAGATTTATCAATGCCGGAAAATGTGGCAAAAGAGGTTACTGATTTTAAAGGTGTTTCTTTAGTAAATGTAGATCAACTTTCTAAAATTACAGATGAAACGCTTGCTGTTCGTCAGCAAGAAATTCCGTTTGCAGAAGAAATTATAGAAACGCACAAAGAAGAATTTAATAGTTGGTTAAACGACAGAAGATTTACACCCGCAATTGCTGCGCTAAAAGAATCTTTAGAGCTTATTAAAAAAGATGAAATTAGTTTTCAGAAAAAGAAAATTGTAAATTTCGATGAAAACCAAGCAGAAATATTAACTTCACGATTCATACAAAAAATTACTACACAGTTTGTTAAACACTTAAAAGACGAAGAAACTTCTGTTGCAGAAAGTATAGAGGTTATTCAGAAAGTTTTTCAATCATAATTAATACTCCATGCAAAAAATAATAAGAATAGGTACTCGCGAAAGTAAATTAGCACTTTGGCAAGCAAATAAAGTACGTGCAGAATTAGCAGAATTAGGGTATGAATCTGTTCTAGTACCTATAAAATCTACAGGAGATATAGTCTTAGACAAACCTCTGTATGAGCTAGGTGTTACAGGGATTTTTACCAAAAATTTAGATATAGCGATGCTTAATGGTGCTATTGATATTGCTGTACATTCTTTAAAAGATGTTCCAACGGCTTTACCTGAAGGTATAGTGCAAGCGGCAGTTTTAAAACGTGGGAATTACAATGATGTTTTAGTTTTAAAAGGAAATGAAGAATTCTTTGGAGAAGAAAAAGGATTAATTGCCACTGGAAGTTTGCGAAGAAGAGCAATGTGGTTAAATAGGTATCCAACTCACAAAGTAGAAGACTTAAGAGGAAACGTTCAAACACGTTTGGAGAAATTAGAAGATAGTGAAACTTGGAATGGAGCTGTTTTTGCGGCTGCAGGATTAGAAAGATTAGGAATTACTCCTGAAGACACAGTAGATCTTCCGTGGATGATTTCTGCACCAGCACAAGGTGCAATTATGGTAGCTGCGCTAGAAAATGATGATTTTTGTATTGATGCTTGTGAACAATTGAACCATCAGGAAACGAAGGTTTGTGTTGGTGTAGAACGTGAATTTTTACGTTTGTTAGAAGGTGGTTGTACTTCAGCAATTGGCGCTCTAGCTTATGTTGATGCAAGAACCGAAGAGGTTAATTTTAAAGCAGTTTTATTAAATAGAGATGGTTCTAAAAAAATTAGAGTTGCAAAAACTGCAAAATTAGGAAGTCATAAGTTTTTGGCTAAAGATTGTGCAGATTATATAATTAATAGAGGTGGTAGAGCTTTAATGCAAGAAGATGAGGGCGATGCTACAAAAATAGCTGCTGTGTATTCTACTAAGAAACTTTCTGAACTTCAAAAAGAAACTTTATCGGCTGCGATTGGTATAGAAGATAGTGATTTTATTAAAATGCGTTTTAATAGAATACCTGCAAAAGTAATGAAGAATCAGCATGATAATGTCTTAATTACCAGTCAAAACGGAGTAGAAGCAATTTTAAATTCTTTTACTAAAGAAGAGATTAACTTCAAAAATATTTTTTGTGTCGGTAGAAGAACCAAAAAGTTAATTGAAAATCGAATTGGTAAAGTTACGTATGTAGCTAAAAATGCTTTAAAACTAGCTGAATACATTTCTAAAGAAACTGAAATTAAAAAGGTTTCTTATTTTTGTAGTGATGTAAGATTAGATGTTTTGCCAACATATTTGCAAGCACAAGATATTGTTGTAAATGAAGTGGAAGCATATAAAACAATGATAAATCCAATAAAAATAGATGCTGCTTTTACTGGAGTTTTGTTTTACAGTCCTTCTGGAATTGATAGTTATTTGGAGAAGAATACAACAGATAAGGTTGCTTTTTGTATTGGAGAAACTACCGCATTAGAGGCAAGAAAATATTTTGATAAAGTAGAAGTAGCAAATATGCCTGATGTAGAAAGTGTTTTAGAATTGGTAAATATGTATTATTCCAATCCGAACCTTTCCTAAGTTAATGGGAGGGTAATCAAATTTTTAGACTTTATGAATAGAACTCGTAGATTAAGAAAACAAGAAGGAATTAGAAGGTTGGTTAAAGAAACTAAACTTTCTGTAGACGATTTTGTATATCCGCTTTTTATTGAGGAAGGAGAAAATATAGAAACAGAAATTGTTTCTATGCCAGGTATCAAGCGTTTTTCATTGGACAGAATTTCTAAAGAGTTAGATGAAGTAGTTTCTTTAAATATTCCTGCAGTTTTATTATTCGGAATCCCTGCTGTTAAGGATGAAGAAGGAACAGAGACTTGGAATGATAATGGAATTATACAACAAGCAATACGTTTTATCAAGAAAAATTACCCTAGCTTATATGTGATCTCAGATGTTTGCTTTTGCGAATATACCTCGCATGGTCATTGTGGTATTATTCACGATAATGATGTTGATAATGATGCAACATTGGTAAATCTTGCAAAACAAGTAATTTCTCATGCAAAAGCAGGAGTAGATATGGTTGCACCTTCAGGAATGATGGATGGTACAATAGATATGGTACGTCAATCATTAGACAATACTGGTTTTGTAAACTTGCCTATTATGGCTTATTCAGTAAAATATGCATCTGCATTTTATGGTCCTTTTAGAGATGCTGCAGATTCTACACCCTCTTTTGGAGATAGAAGAACCTATCAAATGGATCCTTCTAATAGAGATGAAGGAATGCGAGAAGCAACCTTTGACGACCAAGAAGGGGCCGATATTTTAATGGTAAAGCCAGCATTATCCTATCTAGATATTATTAGAGATTTAAAAAATAATTTCGATAGACCAATTGCATGTTATAATGTAAGTGGAGAATATGCAATGGTAAAAGCAGCTGCAGAAAAAGGTTGGATCGATGGCGAAAAAGTAATGATGGAAAGTCTACTATCTATGAAAAGAGCAGGAGCAGATATCATTATCACCTATTTTGCTAAGGAGGCGGCTAGAGTATTATTAAAAAAATAAGGTCATTACAAGGAAGAATGATAAGGTAATCTCTTAATGATTGAGTAGATTGTTTTGCCACATTCATAATGAAAGAAAAGCTTAAATAATGAATTTTAAGAAATCAGAAGAATTATATAAAGAGGGGTTGGTGCATTTAGTTGGAGCCGTAAATTCTCCAGTAAGGGCATTTACATCTGTTGGAGGAAATCCTTTGTTCATCAAGAAAGCTAAGGGAAGTAAAATTATAGATGTTGATGGAAATGAATATATTGATTTAGTGCTTTCTTACGGCCCTATGATTTTAGGACACCGTCATAGGAAAGTGCGAAGAGGTGTTGCAAAGGCATTAAAAAATGGATACTCTTTTGGAGCTTCTACGGAAAATGAAATTATTCTTGCAAAAATAGTTTGTGATGCTTTTCCAGGAATGGATAAAGTCCGTTTTGTGAATTCAGGTACAGAAGCTGTTATTAGCGGAGTTCGTTTAGCAAGGTCTTTTACAGGGAAAGATAAAATTATAAAATTTGCAGGTTGTTATCATGGGCACCAAGATTCATTATTAGTTGCAGCAGGTTCTGGTTTGGCAACTTTAAGTTTACCAGGATCTAAAGGAGTTCCTGAAGGCGCAGTAAAAAACACTTTAATCTCAACTTATAACGATTTAGAAAGTGTTAAAAAACACTTTGAAGAACATGATGATATTGCAGGTGTAATTATTGAACCGATTTGCGGTAATATGGGCGTTGTGATTCCGCAGAATAATTTTTTAGTAGAATTGAAAGAATTCTTACAAATGAAAGGGGCTTTATTAATTGCCGATGAGGTAATGACAGGTTTCCGATCTAAATTTGGTGGTGCACAAGAATTGTTAGGAGTTGAAGCAGATATTACGTGTCTAGGAAAGGTGATTGGAGGAGGTTTCCCCGTAGGTGCTTATGGAGCTAGAAACGAAATTATGCAAGAAGTTGCACCTTTAGGTGGAATGTATCAAGCAGGAACACTGAGTGGAAATCCGATTGCGATGGCCGGAGGGATATCTACTTTAACAGAATTAAAGAGACAAAATCCATATCATCAGTTTAATAAAACCGCAGCTTTTTTAGAGGTTATCTTATTAGAGACTGCAAAGAAATATAATTTAGATTTAGTGGTAAATAGATTCGGTTCTATGATGAATCCATTTTTCACAAAAGGGGTTGTCACTAATTTTGAGGAAGCACAAACATCAGATACTAAAAAGTTTGCAGTTTTCTTTTGGGAAATGATAAAAAATGGTGTGTTTCTGCCACCAAGTCAGTTTGAAGCTTGGTTTTTGTCATCAGCTATTTCAGAGAAGGATATCAAAAAAATAACAGCAGCAGTGGATAAAGCAATGTTAGCCGTTTCTATAATGTAAATTATGAAAATATTTATTACTATCATTTTTAGTTTGTTATTAGTAGGTTGTCCTAAAAACGAAGAAGGAGGTTTTACCTCGCTATCTAAGGGGAATTTATTTGGAAACGGCGCAGAAGGATTTGATAAAGAGAACATTGTTATTTCTTCAAAAAAGGAATGGAAGTCTTTTCTGTTAAAAATTGATACGACAAATAAAGAATCTTCAACATTTGAGAATGCTATCGATTTTTCAAAGGAAATGATTGTTATATGTGTTGACAAGGTTAGGAATTCAGGAGGTTTTTCAGTTGAAATTATTGAAGTGATAAAAGAAGAAGGTACTACTTTAATTAAAGTGAAATTTAAAAGTCCAAAACCAATGGATATGGTCACTTCAGTAATAATACAGCCTTATCATATTGTGAAAATTAATAAAACGATTAAGAAGATTAAATTTCTAGAGTTATAAAAGTTATGATTAAAAATGATTTATTTTTAAGAGCCTTAAAAGGAGAAACCGTAGACAGGCCACCGGTTTGGATGATGCGTCAGGCAGGAAGATATTTGCCAGAGTTTCAGGTAATAAAAAAGAAATACGATTTTTTTACACGTTGCCAAACTCCAGAATTAGCTTCAGAAATCACCGTACAACCTATTAGAAGGTATGGTATGGATGCGGCCATTTTATTTTCAGACATTTTGGTAATTCCACAAGCAATGAATATTGAGGTACAAATGAAACCAGATTTTGGACCTTATTTACCAAATCCTATTCGTACTCAAAAAGATTTAGACCGTGTAGTTGTTCCTGATGTCCAGGAATCTTTAGGGTATGTGATGGAGGCTATAAAAGCAACCAAAGAAAAATTAAATAACGATATTCCGTTAATTGGTTTTGCAGGTTCACCTTGGACAATCTTATGCTATTGTGTGCAAGGGCAAGGTTCTAAGAATTTTGACAAAGCAAAAGAGTTATGTTTTACGAACCCAGTTATAGCGCACAGCTTATTGCAAAAAATTACAGATACAACAATTGCTTATCTAAAAGCAAAAGTTGAAGCGGGTGTAAATGCTGTTCAACTTTTTGATTCTTGGGGCGGTATGCTGTCGCCTGTAGATTATCAAGAATTTTCATGGCAATATATGCAGCAAATAATAGATGCTTTAAAAGATATTACGCCTGTAATTGCATTCGGAAAAGGATGTTGGTTTGCTCTAGGTGACATGTCTAAATCTGGAGCATCTGCATTGGGTGTAGATTGGACGTGTTCTGCAAGAAATGCACGTTATTTATCTGGTGGGAATATTACATTACAAGGTAATTTTGATCCGTCAAGATTGTTATCTCCACCAGCAGAAATTAAAAGAATGGTGCATCAAATGATTAATGAATTTGGAAAAGATAGATATATTGTAAACCTTGGTCATGGTATTTTACCAAATATACCAGTAGAAAATGCGAAAGCATTTGTAGATGCAGTAAAAGAGTATAAAGTTTCATAAAAGGATTTCATTTTAATAGCTAACGCATATTTTCACGAACCAAAAAGAATGAAAGATAAATTCTACGCTTATATAGAAAATTTACAAGACCAAATAACTTCTAAGATAGAAGCAGTTGACGGTCTTGCAGTTTTTGAAGAAGATATTTGGGAAAGAGAGGAAGGTGGAGGAGGAAGAACCCGTGTAATTGAAAACGGAGATGTCTTTGAAAAAGGAGGCGTAAATATCTCTGCGGTGCATGGAGAATTGCCAGAAGTCTTAAGAAATCAATTTAAAGTAAAAGAGGGTAAATTCTTTGCTTGCGGATTGAGTCTAGTCTTGCACCCTACGAGTCCTTTTGTGCCAACAGTTCATGCAAACTGGCGCTACTTTGAAATGTATGATGAAGCAGGAAATATCGTTACGCAGTGGTTTGGTGGTGGACAAGATTTAACTCCGTATTATTTGTTTGATGCAGATGCAATACATTTTCATACAGCTTGTAAATCAGCTTGCGATACCCATGATTTAGAATTTTACCCAACATTTAAAAAAGCATGTGATGAATATTTCTGGAATTCACATAGAAATGAGGCACGGGGAATTGGAGGATTATTCTTCGATTATCAAAAAGAAACGGCGGCATATACCATTCAAGATAGATTCAACTTTGTAACAGAAATTGGGAATAGCTTTTTAGAAAGCTACGTTCCTATTGTTGAGAAAAGAAAAGAGATAGCGTTTTCTAAAGAACATAAAGATTGGCAAGAGGTAAGAAGAGGACGTTATGTAGAGTTTAATTTAGTGCATGACAGAGGAACCCTTTTCGGTTTAAAAACAAATGGAAGAATAGAAAGTATTCTAATGAGTTTACCTCCAATTGTTCAGTGGAAATATAACCATCAACCAGAAAAAAATTCTGAAGAGGAAAGATTGCTGTCAATTTTGGCAAAACCGAAAGACTGGATTTAGTTAATTTATTAACATATTAATAAAATTAAAGCTAATAACTTCATTATTTAATAAAATAATCTGTTTTTGGCTTTTTTATTGCGAATAATTTAAAAATAGATCTTATTAAGTTCTATTTTTAGTATTAAAAATACGTCTTCAGTCAACGTTTTTTAGTATTTTTGCAATCTGTAAAGAAAGATGTAAATGGCAAGATTTGAATTAAAATTACCTAAAATGGGAGAAAGTGTTGCAGAAGCAACGATAACTTCTTGGTTAAAAGAGGTTGGAGATACCATTGAATTAGATGAGGCTGTCGTAGAAATTGCTACAGATAAAGTAGACTCTGAAGTACCTTCTGAAGTGGAAGGAACTTTAGTAGAAGTTTTATTTCAAATAGATGATGTAGTTGCTGTAGGCGAAACTATAGCGATTATAGAGATTGAAGGAGAGGATGCAGATAGTGTAAAGACAAAAACGAAGAGTACATCAGATAATTCTCAAGTTATAGAAGTTGAGAAAATTATAGAAAAAGCTAAAAAAGTTGTCGCAACTCCACCTATTAAAACTTCAGGAACAAGTAAATTCTACTCACCTTTAGTAAGAAATATAGCCCAGACAGAGGGTGTTTCAATAGAGGAGCTGGAAACAATTTCTGGTTCTGGTAAAGATGGTAGAGTGAATAAAGAAGATATCTTACTGTATCTTGAAAATTTAAAAGCTGCTCCAAAATTACAAGAAGAAAAGGTAGCTGAAGCAAAAATAGTAGTACCAAACAAGGGCGCTGTTCAAAAGGTAATCCCTGTATCTGTAAACGGGGAGGATGAGGTAATAGAAATGACCAGAATGGGAAAATTAGTTTCCAAACACATGGTTAATTCTATCCAAACAGCCGCACATGTTCAATCTTTTATAGAAATAGATGTTACAAATATTGTCAAGTGGAGAGCAAAAGTTAAAGACGAATTCTTAAAGCGAGAAGGAGAGAAATTAACGTTTACTCCTATTTTAATGCATGCAGTAGCTGCAACATTAAAAAAATATCCAATGATTAATATTGCTTTGGAAGGAGATAAAGTTATTAAAAAGAAAAATATTAATTTAGGAATGGCTGCGGCTTTACCTGACGGTAATTTGATAGTACCTGTAATTAAAAATGCAGATCAATTAAATATAGTTGGTATGACGAAGTCTATAAATGATTTAGCCTTAAGAGCAAGAAGCAATCAATTAAAGCCCGATGAAATTCAGGGAGGAACATACACAGTAACAAATATTGGTAGTTTTGGTTCTGTGATGGGCACACCAATTATTAATCAGCCACAAGTTGCAATTTTAGCCTTAGGTGCCATTAGGAAAGTACCAGCGGTTATAGAAACAGTTGAAGGAGATTTCATAGGTATTAGACAAATGATGTTTGTATCTCATTCCTATGATCACAGAGTTGTAAATGGTGCCTTAGGTGGAATGTTTATTAAAACTTTAAAAGATATATTAGAGGCTTGGGACATAAATCAAGATTTCTAATAAAACAGTATATACGGTATTTAAAACGTTCGAATTTATTCGAGCGTTTTTTTTTGCTAGCAAATTTATAATATTGAATTAAACTTATTTTAAAACTTTAATTACGATATTGAATTTAGTATTTTTTATTAGTTCATTTTAAACTCTTTAATTATTTTAGTAATATATTAATCAAAATTAAAATTTAAAAAAAAATGAAAAAATTGTTATTTTTATTTGTGCTTGTAACTGCTTTAAGTGTTACCTCACAGGAATCTGTATTACTCAGAGCTAATTATAAAAAGGGTGATGTATTAGAAGTTAAAATGGAGCAGTCTCAAAATATGGGTGCAAAAGGTGGAGTAGATATGAAAATGTCTATGGATATGATTGTAACTTCTAAAGATGGAGATATTATTACTACTGAATCGAAGATTAAATCTATTAACATGAATATGCTTCAAGGCGGGGTGGCTATGAGTTATGATTCTGCAATGAAAGAAGAAGATTTAGATGAAATGGGTAAAATGATGAAACAGCAGTTTGATCCAATGATGAAATCTACTATTATTTCGAAAGTTAATATTCAAGGTGAAATTCTAGAAGCAAAGGTTGAACCATCAAATCCTGCTACGGACCAACTTACAAAACAAGCAAAAGGAGTAAAGTACCCTAGCGAGGAAGTTTCGGTTGGAACTTCTTGGTCAGATGTAACAAGCCAACAAGGTATGAATGTTACATCAATATTTACTGTTTCTAAAATAGAGAACGGCAAAGTCTATATCAATATAACAGGGTCTGTTACTGGAATGGGAGAGGGCGATGTAAAAGGAGATTTAGTGGTGGATATTGAAACAGGTATTCAAGATTCAGTAAGCTCTGAAATGGCTATAAACGCAGGTGGAATGGATATGAAAATTTCTATAAAGACTACAACGTCTAAAATGTAACCTCAAAGAATTACGTACGATAGATTAAAGTGCCTTGAGAATTTCTTGAGGCATTTTTTTATAAAAAAGCTATATATTATTTATTTTCGTCTAAACAACCACCAATTCATATCTCTTGTTAATTTAT
>CAJXAS010000035.1 GCA_913050305.1 uncultured Polaribacter sp.
TGCTTTTTAATGGTTTTATATCTAATAAATCAAATCGAGCATTTACAGATTTTTCTATAAAGATATCTGTTTTTTCAAATGAAGCAGAAGTATCATCTAACCAGAATTTCATGGTAAGTACTAATTGTATCCATGAAGATTCTTGAGTAGCTTTGTCTTGAATCTCACCTAATTTTTCTTGTTGAAGATCGATTTTCTCAATACCAATATTATTTGCAAACGTTTTAAAGTCTTGTTTTAAATCTTTTAATAATTTTAAAGATTTTAATTTTATAACATTTTCATTACCTTTTAGAGCATACACAACATAGCTTCTATTTGCTGTTAGCATCTCAAAAAATGTAAAATAGAAACTTAATAGTTTGTTTCGTGCATCGTAGTTGGGGTATTCTTCACTTTTAGCGAGCATCTTTATTGTATTATTAAAGAATTCACTAAAAATAGATTGTTCTATTGCTTCGAATGAACCATAGAATTTATAAAAATCTGCTTCTTCAAAATTGTTTTCTTTAGCGAAACTAAATACAGATTTAGGGTGGTGATTGTGTTCTAGTACAAACTCCATGTACCAAGAAATTAAGTTGTCTTTACTAATGTTTTTCTTGCGAGCCATAATAATTATATTTTATACAAAGATACGAATGTTTAAGGAATTAACGAATCACTTAAACAATAATATTTTCATAATTAGTGAAAGAAAATGAGTTTGAATAGATTTTTAAATTATTGATATTTATTCGTTTTAATTATATTTTTTAAATAAAAATAATTTTTTATATCAACCCAAGTTATTAAATAGTCTTTGCAAAGACTATAGCAATAAGGTATTCAAAGTTACTTGAAATAAGTTCCAAATTTAACTGTATTTATTTTTTTGTCATTAAATGCAGAAGAAAAAGTTTGTTTTATGAAAATATAAAAGCCATGATAAATTAGATTATCATGGCTTTTAGTCGGGGTGGCAGGATTCGAACCTGCGACCTCCTCGTCCCAAACGAGGCGCGATGACCGGGCTACGCTACACCCCGAAAATGATTGCTCATTTAAGGTCTGCAAAGATACATTCTTTTTATAAAAAAGCAATTAAATTAATGTTTATTATTCAAGATAAATCTTTAATTAAATTGAGTTATATTTTCATTGTTAAAACTTATAAACATTCACTATAAGAAATAACAAAAAACTATATTTTTACGATTCCAAACTCGATAGATAATATTATGTCAGATACAATAGAAAAAATAAAATGTTTAATTATAGGTTCTGGTCCTGCCGGTTATACAGCAGCAATTTATGCGGCTAGAGCAGACATGAAGCCTGTGATGTACACAGGAATGCAAATGGGAGGTCAATTGACAACAACAACAGAAGTAGATAATTTTCCGGGATATGCAGAAGGTACAGATGGCCCAGCAATGATGGAAGATCTAAAAAAGCAAGCAGAACGTTTTGGTACGGATGTTCGTTTTGGTTTAGTTACCAAGGTAGAATTAAGTGATAAGGTTGGCGGGATTCATAAAGTCGTTGTAGATGAAAGTAGGCATATCGAAGCAGAGACAATTATTATCTCTACAGGAGCAAGTGCAAAATATCTTGGAATAGAAAGCGAGCAGCGTTTAATTGGTGGAGGAGTATCCGCTTGTGCAACTTGTGATGGTTTTTTCTACAAAGGGCAAGATGTTGTAGTAGTTGGTGCAGGTGATACAGCGGCAGAAGAAGCAACCTATTTAGCTAATATTTGTAGTAAAGTAACAATTCTAGTGCGTAAAGATTTTATGAGGGCTTCTAAAGCGATGCAGCATAGAGTTGAAAAAACTAAAAACATTGAGGTTTTATACAATACAGAGATCGATGAGGTTTTAGGTTCTAATGTGGTTGAAGGGGTTAGAATAATTAATAATAAAACAAAAGATACGCAGAATCTTGCTGTAACTGGTGTGTTTATTGCAATCGGGCATACACCGAATTCAGATTTATTTAAAGGTGTTTTAGATATGGATGATACAGGGTATTTAATTACTCAAGGAAAAACTACTAAAACTAATTTACCAGGAGTTTTTGCTGCTGGAGATATCCAGGATAAAGAGTACAGGCAAGCAGTAACAGCTGCAGGTACAGGATGTATGGCAGCATTAGATGCAGAACGTTATATAGGTGCCTTAAAATAAGCTTTAGTGCCGTGTTTAATAAAAAAAAGAGATTACATTAATGTAATCTCTTTTTTTGTTTTTTACTATTATTTCTGCAAAAGCAGGAATCTAAAAATGCTTAAACCGTTACGGCAGCTTTCATAGATTTTCTATAGGTGAAAGAATTAAATATATTTCTTTTTCCAAAGTTATTCATAGATTTTGCGTTTACAAATTTTCCGAAAAGGATTTTACTAACACCAAAATATTCATATTTATTACCATCTGTAAAAGTAACTTCTAAGAGCATACTTTTATGATGCCAATCTGAAACCTGAAACTCTGTAATAGTAGCTTTATAAGCTTCTAAATTAGCTTCTTTAGTTTCTGGAGCAATGCTAACTAAAAAGTGATACCCATCTATAATTTGAGTACTCATAACATCTGCTTCATCCTTTTTTTCTTGATCTTGAAATTTATCTGGATGCCATTCTTTTACTAAACCTCTGTAAGCCGTTTTTAATTCTTTTAAATTAATAGGACCTTCTACTTTAAAAAGTTTCTTATATTCTTTAATACGTTTCATTCTTGTGTTTTCAAATTTCGTGCAAAAGTATTGATAAAAAAGCAATTAGCTCTTTTTAAACTCTTTTATTTTTTAAAATACCATCTTTTATTTGCTTTGGGAAACAGATTTCTATGTGCAGTATGACGTTCAATATATAATAATAAAAAAGACCATCTATATTGATGGTCTTCTTAATAATCAACTATATTTAAATAGTATTAGAAACAGTATTTGTTTTCTACTTTTAATTTTTCTGCAATTTCATCTCGCAATTCTACAATATTCGGGTAATTAGTGTATTTAGAAAAACGTTTTAAGCCCATTAACAACATACGTTGTTCATCATCTTTAGCAAAAGAAATAATAGTTTCTTTCCCTTTTTTTGCAATGGTGTCTACTGCATGATATAAATATAATTTAGACATTGCAATTTGTACCGATTGAGAATCTGCTCCAAAACGTTTTACATTTTTTTCTGTTCTTAAAATTGCGGATTCAGACATGTATATTTCAATTAAAATGTCTGATGCTGCAATTAATAATTGTTGATGCTTATCTAAATCTGGACCAAATTTCTGAATTGCTGAACCAGCAACCATTAAAAAGGTTTTCTTCATTTTTGCAATCATATCCTTTTCTTCAGAAAATAATTCAGCGTAATCTGGAGTCTCAAAAGAAGGAATTCCCATCAAGTCATCAGCAACTTTCGTTGCAGGGCCTAATAAATCTATATGACCTTTCATTGCCTTTTTCACCAACATACCAACAGCAAGCATTCTGTTAATTTCATTAGTACCTTCATAGATACGTGCAATTCTTGCATCTCTCCAAGCAGACTCCATTGGAGTTTCTTCAGAGAATCCCATTCCACCAAAAATTTGAATTCCCTCATCTGCACAACTTTGTACATCTTCAGATACGGCAACTTTTAAAATAGAACATTCTATGGCATATTCTTCTACCCCTTTTAGTTCTGCTTCTTGGTGCGTATTACCAGCAGCAACTCTTAGCGCAATTCTATCTTCAATATCTTTTGCTGCTCTGTAAGAAGCAGATTCACCAACATAAGCGTCGGTAGTCATTTCTGCTAACTTTTCTTTGATAGCTCCAAAATCTGCAATTGGTGTTTTAAATTGTCTACGTTCTGTAGCATATTTCACTGCATATGTAATTACTCTTCTTTGAGAATCTAAACAAGCGGCAGCTAACTTTATACGACCAACGTTTAAGGCATTCATTGCAATTTTAAAACCTTCTCCACGACCTGCTAACATATTCTCTGTGGATACAACTGTATCATTAAAAAACACTTGTCTAGTTGAAGACGCTCTAATACCTAATTTGTGCTCCTCTTCACCCATGGTAATTCCATTTGGGCTGTCTTTGTCATATTCAACAATAAAACCAGTAATATTTTTATCATTCTCTATTCTAGCGAAAACAATCATTAAACTACAAAAACCTGCGTTAGAAATCCACATTTTTTGTCCGTTAATCTTGTAAGATTTTCCGTCTTCAGAGATTTCTGCAGTTGTTTTTCCAGAATTTGCATCAGAACCAGCTCCAGGTTCTGTTAAACAATATGCACCAAACCACTCTCCAGTAGCTAATTTAGGAACATATTTTTCTTTTTGTTCTTGTGTTCCATATAAGGTAATTGGCATTGTTCCAATTCCTGTATGCGCGCCAAAAGCGGTACTAAAAGAACCTGTTCCTGAAGAGATGTAATCACAGGTTAGCATTGTAGATACAAATCCCATTCCTAAGCCACCAAACTCCTCTGGTACTGCAACACCTAAGAAACCTAATTCTCCAGCTTTCCGCATTACCTCCTCAGTTAAAGCATAATCTTTAGCTTCGAAACGAGCTTTATGAGGAATGATTTCACGATCATTAAATTCCATCACAGCTTCTTTCATCATTTGTTGCTCCTCAGTAAAGTCTTCCGGAGTAAATACATCTTCGCAATTTGTTTCCTTAACAAGAAACTGACCACCTCTTAATAATTCTGACATTTTTATTTTGTTTTAAGATTTTAGAGGAGATAAATAGAGCATAAACATTTTTGCTGTTTTAAAACTCCAATGTTACTCTTTGGAATTCTTCTATTTTATCTTCTAATATTTTTATATTTTAATAATTAAGATTTCAAAACCTTAATTGAAACTTATTTTTAAATTATGATAGAAACTCAAATACACCCGCTGCACCCTGACCTGTTCCAACACACATAGTTACCATTCCGTATTTATTTTTCATATTACGCTTACGCATTTCATCAAATAATTGTACCGATAGTTTTGCTCCCGTGCAACCTAAAGGGTGTCCTAGTGCAATGGCGCCCCCATTTACATTTATAATATCCTGATTTAAGTTTAACTCGCGCATTACTGCTAATGATTGCGATGCAAAAGCTTCATTTAATTCGATCAATTCGATATCACTTTGTTGCAAACCAGCTTGCTTTAATACTTTTGGAATAGCAGCAACAGGTCCAATACCCATAATCCTTGGTTCAACACCAGCCGCAGCATAATTTACAACGCGTGCAATGGGTTCAATATTTAACTCTTTTACCATTTCTTCACTCATCACCATTACAAAAGCTGCTCCATCACTCATTTGAGATGAGTTACCAGCAGTAACACTTCCACCAGCCGCAAAAACTGCACGCAATTTATTCAAAGCAGCAATAGAAGTTCCTGCTCTAGGTCCTTCATCTTTGTTAACTGTATATTTTCTTATTGCTTTTTTTCCGTCAGCGCCTAAATACGTTTCTTCAACTTCAATAGGAACTATTTGATCTTGAAAACGGTTCTCTGATTGTGCTTTTAATGCTTTCATATGAGAATTAAAAGCAAACTCATCTTGGTCTTCTCTAGATATATTAAATTGATTTGCTACTGCTTCTGCAGTATTCCCCATTCCCCAATAATAATCTGCATGACCGTCTTTTATGGTGTTGTAATTCAATTCTGGTTTAAAACCTGTCATTGGCACAGAACTCATGCTTTCTGCTCCACCTGCAATAATACAACTTGCCATTCCTGCTTGAATTTTTGCTGCTGCCATTGCAATCGTTTCTATTCCTGAAGAACAGAATCTATTTACAGTAACTCCAGGAACGTCTACAGAATTTAATCCTATTAAAGAGATAAAACGCGCCATATTTAATCCTTGCGAACCTTCTGGCATTGCGTTTCCTACAATTACGTCATCTATACGTTTTACGTCTAGATTTGGTAATTCTTTCATCATGTGCTGAATGGTTTCTGCACCTAATTCGTCTGCACGTTTAAATCGAAAAACACCTTTTGGAGCTTTTGCAACTGCAGTTCTATATGCTTTTACTATATATGCTTGTTTGCTCATAATTTCTAGTTTCTTAAAGGTTTTCCAGTTTTTAACATGTTTTGAATTCGCTCTAATGTTTTACGTTCTGTACACAGCGATAAAAATGCTTCTCTTTCTAAGTCTAACAAGTATTGTTCTGAAACCATTGTAGGTTCAGATAAATCTCCACCGGCCATTACATACGCTAGTTTATTAGCGATTTTCATATCGTGTGCACTAATGTATTTAGAATCTTTCATGGAATCTGTTCCTACTAAAAACATTCCCAATGCTTGTTTCCCTAGTACTTTTACATCATTTCTTGTAACAGGTTGCGTGTAACCGCTTTCTGCCATTAATTTAGCATGTGACTTTGCAGTTGCAATTTGTCTCTCTTTATTTACAACGATAACATCTTTCCCTTTTTGAAGTAAACCTAAATCAAATGCTTCATAAGCTGAAGTAGAGACTTTTGCCATACCTATCGTTAGGAAATTTTCTTGTAAAATATTTAGCTCTACATCTCCTTTACTAAAAGAATCTGATGCTCTTAAAGCCATTTCTTTAGAACCACCACCACCAGGAATTACACCAACTCCAAATTCGACTAATCCCATATAGGTTTCTGCTGCTGCAACCACTTTATCTGCGTGTAGAGAAATTTCACAACCACCACCTAAAGCCATTCCGTGTGGAGCAGAAATAGTTGGGATTGATGAATAGCGCATGCGCATCATGGTGTCTTGAAAATATTTGATAGCATAATTTAATTCTTCATATTCTTGCTCTACAGCCATCATGAAAATCATACCAATATTTGCGCCAACAGAAAAGTTTGGAGCTTGATTACCAACAACCAAACCTTGAAAGTCTTTTTCTGCTAAATCAATTGCTTTGTTAACACCTGCTAAAACATCTCCACCAATGGTGTTCATTTTAGACTGGAATTCTAAATTTAAAATACCGTCTCCAATATCTTCAATTACAACACCAGAATTTTTAAATACGGCACTAGATTTTCTAATATTATCTAAAATAATAAATGATTCTTGCCCTGGTTTCTTAGTTTCAGATTTCGAAGGAATGTCATAAAAATAAGTTGCGCCTTCTTTGACTGAGTAGAAAGAAGTGGCACCAGAAGCTAACATATCTGTAATCCAAGTTGCAGGTTCATTTCCTTCAACCTTCATTAATTCAATTCCTTTTTCGATACCAACTGCATCCCAAATTTCGAAAGGTCCATTTTCCCACCCAAAACCTGCTTTCATAGCATCATCTATCTTGAATAGCTCGTCAGAAATTTCAGGAATCCTATTTTGAACATAAGCAAACATCGCTGCAAAGTTCTTTCTGTAGAATTCACCAGCTTTATCTTTTCCACCAACTAATACCTTAAATCTATCAATTGGTTTGTCTATTGTTTTTGTTAATTCTAAAGTTGCGAATTTTGCTTTCTTAGAGGGGCGATACTCTAAAGTGTCTAAATCTAATGTTAGAATTTCTTTTTTCCCGTTTGCATCGACAGATTTTTTATAAAAACCTTGCCCTGTCTTGCTTCCTAACCATTTATTATCCATCATGGTATTGATGAAACCAGGGAGTTTGAACAATTCATGGGCTTCATCATCAGGACAGTTTTCATAAATACCGTTGGCAACATGCACTAAAGTATCTAAACCAACAACATCTACCGTTCTAAAAGTAGCAGATTTTGGTCTACCAATAACAGGTCCAGTTAATTTATCTACTTCTTCAACCGTTAAGCCTAATTCTTTTACTTGATGAAATAAAGATTGAATTCCGAAAATTCCAATTCTATTTCCTATGAACGCAGGAGTATCTTTGGCTAAAACAGAAGTTTTTCCTAAGAATTTTTCACCATACATCATTAAAAAGTCGGTAACTTCTTGAACGCAATCTGGACCAGGAACAACTTCAAAAAGTTTTAAATATCTTGGAGGATTAAAAAAGTGTGTTACGGCAAAATGCTTTTTAAAATCTTCACTTCTTCCTTCGTTCATAAACTGAATAGGAATACCAGAAGTATTAGAAGAAATAATAGTTCCTGGGGTTCTATATTTTTCTAGTTTTTCAAAAACGATCTTTTTAATATCCAGTCTTTCAACGACAACCTCCATAATCCAATCTACATCAGCAACCTTTGCAATGTCATCTTCTAAATTACCTGTAGTAATTCTGTTTGCAAATTTCTGATGATAAATAGGTGAAGGCTTTGATTTTAAAGAAGTTGTTAATGCCTCATTTACTAAACGATTGCGAACAACTTTGTCTTCTAACGTAAGTCCTTTTGCTTTTTCTTTAGCGGTTAATTCTCTTGGAACAATATCCAATAAAAGAACTTCTACACCAATATTAGCAAAATGACAAGCAATACCACTTCCCATAATTCCGGAACCAATAATTGCTATTTTTTTAATTCTTCTAGTCATTTGGTTGATTTTTAAACTGCTTTTTTACTTGTTTCTTTATAAATTTCTTTGTCTGCAATTAATTTATTTATTATTGACGTTACTTTAAAAAAGCCATCTAAGTCTTCTTTTGTAATATTATTAATAACGGTTTCATTAAACTTAATTACGTGACCTTTAGATGCTTTGCGCATTTCTTTGCCGTACTCTGTTAACTTTATAAGGACGCTTCTGCCGTCATCCGGATTTTTCTCTCTAGAAATAGCACCTCTATCTTCCATGTTTTTTAAAATTCTAGAAAGACTTGTTGGTTCCATTCCCATTAAAGGTCCTAGCGCTGTGGATGGCGTTCCTTTTTGTTTATCAATATTCAGTAAAACAAAGGCTGTAGCCATTGTACTATCGTGCTTCAATGCTTGCTCGTTATACATTTTTGCAACAGCTTGCCAAGTTGCTCTTAACTGATGATCTATTGATTTATACTTATTCATTGCCCCAAATATATACTAATTTATTATGCATGCATAGTAAATTACGGAAAAGTTATGCACGCATAGTAAATTTTAACACAATTTCTACTGTAACGTTTTTAGTTGTTGAACTACTAATACACAGAAAATATGTAGTTTTGTGTGCTTTCTATTTAAAAAAAAAATTTATTTATGAAAAATTTATTAGAAATTAATAATGTTGTAAAAAAATATGACGATTTTACAGCATTAAATGATGTTTCCATTCACATACCAAAAGGCAGCGTTTATGGTTTGTTAGGTCCAAATGGTGCTGGAAAAACATCATTAATTAGAATTGTTAATCAGATAACATTACCAGATAGCGGTTCTATTATTTTAGATGGCGAAGTTTTGGCTCCGCATCATACCGCACAGATTGGGTATTTGCCAGAAGAACGTGGTTTGTATAAATCTATGAAAGTAGGTGAGCAAGCTTTGTATTTAGCGCAGTTAAAAGGATTGAGTAAAGCAGAGGCAAAAAAACGATTGAAATATTGGTTTGATAAGTTTGATATTTCTGCATGGTGGAATAAAAAAATAGAAGAACTGTCAAAAGGAATGGCGCAAAAAGTACAGTTTATTGTAACGGTAATGCACAAGCCAAAGTTGTTGATTTTTGACGAGCCTTTTTCTGGTTTCGACCCCATAAATGCACAATTAATTGCTAATGAAATTTTACAGTTACGAGATGAAGGGGCAACTATTATTTTCTCTACCCATAGAATGGAATCTGTTGAAGAAATGTGTGATGAAATTGCTTTGATTGATAAATCTAATAAAATTTTAGATGGAAAGTTGTCTGATATTAAACGTGAATTTAGAACCCATACTTTTCAGGTTGGTTTAAAAACAGCGAATATAACGGCAGTAGAAAATGAATTAAAAGAGAACTTTAAAGTGTTTCCTGCAGATTTTAAATTATTAAATGAAGGTCTGGCTTTAAATGTAAAGCTAAATGCTACCGATAATTCCAATGATTTATTATCATTTCTAACAAGTAGAGGAGAAGTGCAGCATTTTGTAGAATTGATACCAAATGCAAATGATATTTTTATTCAGGCAATAAACAAAAATAGTTAATATGAGTAAGTTAAAATTAATTATACACAGAGAATTTATTGCAAAAGTTCGAAACAAGTCATTTATAATGATGACTTTTTTGAGTCCAATAATTTTCGTCGGTATGGGTTTTTTGATCTATTTTCTAACACAGAAAAATGATGAAAAAATTAAGGAAATTGTTTATGTAGACAATTCTGGCATGTTTTCTAAAGAAGATTTTAGAGACACAAAGTCCATTAAGTACATAGATTATTCTGCTTTTGGAATAGAGTTAACTAAGAAAAAAGTTGAAGATGGTAATTATTACGGGGCACTTCTAATTCCGAAACAAGATAGCTTAGAACTTTTAGCAAAATCGATAGAGTTTTATTCAAAGGATTCTCCAGGAATGTCTATTATGAGCTCTTTAGAAAATAAAATTGAACAGAAAATTAGAAATGAAAAACTAAATAGTTTTGGTATTGATTTAGAAAAGATAAAAGCTTCTAAAATTAATACAGACATTAAAATGTTGAATTTTTCTGGTGAAGAATCCTCAAAATTAATAAACGGATTAAAAATTGGTGTTGGTGCAATTTCAGGCTACCTCTTAATGATGTTTGTAATTATCTATGGATCTTCTGTTATGCGAAGTGTTATCGAAGAAAAAACAAGTAGAATTATAGAAATTATTGTTTCTTCAGTAAAACCTTTTCAACTAATGTTGGGTAAAATTTTAGGAAACGCCTCTGCAGGTTTATTACAGTTCTTAATATGGGGAATTATAATTTTTGTTATCTCTACCGTGGCTTCTGCTGTTTTTGGGGTAGATATGGCAGAAATGCAATCCGCAAGAATACCTGCAGAACAAATGGATGCTGTAAAACAAGCTACAGCTGGCGACAAGGGGCAACTTATTATTCAAGAAATTTTGAAATTACCGCTTCTAAAAATGTTTGTGTTATTTATTTTTTACTTTTTAGGAGGCTTTATGTTGTACAGTTCTCTTTTTGCAGCTGTTGGCGCAGCCGTAGATAATGAAACAGATACACAACAATTTATGTTGCCTATAATGATGCCTTTAATTTTGGGTGTTTATGTTGGTTTTGCGACTGTTATTAATGATCCGAACGGTCCTACAGCAGTCTTATTTTCACATATTCCGTTTACAAGTCCTATTGTAATGTTAATGCGCGTGCCTTTTGGTGTCTCTTGGACAGAGCTATTAATTTCTATGACGTTATTATTGGTTACTTTTGTTTTCATGGTTTGGTTGGCTGCAAAAATTTACAGAGTTGGTATTTTGATGTATGGAAAGA
>CAJXAS010000036.1 GCA_913050305.1 uncultured Polaribacter sp.
AATTCATCTCTGCTAAACCCAGCTAATGCAAACTCCATCACGGTAGAACCATCGTCACCACGATAAATGTCTGCAACTGGATAACCCTGCGTTGATTGCCGCAGGTACGCTGGAAACTCATTAAAGACACCATCTCCGAAGAGATCGTCAAGTACGGAACGACCCAAAAGTGAGGGACGTCGATAGGTAGTAATTTGTCCAGTGTTCATTTCTTCTCCTTTACTAAGCGAGTTACTAATAAGTCGCTGGATCCCTTACGGCGATTCCTTTGACTTATTTAAATCTAATCACGAATTACGAAATGAACACAGTTTTTGTGATTTTTTTTAAGGAAAAAAGTAAAAACCAATATGAAGAACTAAAGGAAAAAGAAGAAAAGCGGAAGATTACAGAGCAAAAAGATTATGATATGTTAGTCAACACATATAATGATGAATTTAAAAGTTATGAAAAAAAGTTATCTGATCAGAAAAAGAAATTTTCTTCTGAAGAAAAATTGCGAAAAACGTGGTATGAAAAAGCATGTAATGGCGATTTAAATTTCATGGAAGAAGTTTGTGAGCTCATGTTTCCAATTGAATTTTCTCTTGATGATGAATACGAAATGTTGAATCCAACAGAAGCGTCAATTGGATATGAAGTTGTTAATCAAGAAAAGATCAAAATATGTGTTAATTTACCATCTGAGCTCAATTTTCTACCAGAACTTGGTATAAAAATGACACGCAGTGGTAAAAGTATGTCAGAGTTTAAAATATCTAATAAGGTCAGAACTGAAGTTGCTGACAGAGTTGTGTGTTCATTGGGCTTTTCCTATTTAAAATCCATTTTCAATGTTTTGAAAATAGTCAATCATATTTCTATAGAGGTTGGTGTTGAGGGTGTAGACCCGAAAACAGGCGGAGTTGCGGATTTGATATTTTTATCGATGGAAGTACCCAGAGAAACTTACAGTATGATTAAAATATCAAATATTGACGTAATACATGCAGTTGAAAATTTTGATTACAAATACAGATCTACCAGCACTAAAAAAAATATTGACGGAAAGATAGACAGGGAAGATTTAATCTGGGCGACAGATGATGATAAAAATATCAAACTGAGTAAACACATTAGAGATTCTTTCCGGTCCAGTTTTTATTGATAAAATAATTTGCTTATTGGCTGCGACAAATTGTTATCTATTCGTTTTTGAGTAAGTTATTTGTTTACTAAAAGCAGCAGTAGGATTCTTCTTCTACTATTTTTTTTAAAAATTCATAGTTAAAATCGTTTCCTAAAAAGGTTGCGGTTTTTTAAGAAAATGAGTTTACTATCCTAAATATGTATCTATATTTGCAGTATATTTAAAAAAACATGCATCAAACTACAAATACCATATTAATGGTTCGTCCTATTAATTTTAGGAAGAATGAACAAACAGCCGTAAATAATTATTTTCAAGAAGATATTGATTTACAAAATGCTGAAATTAATAAAAAAGCTCAGGAAGAATTTGATGGGTTTGTTTTTAAATTAAAAAGTTTTGGTGTAAATGTTGTAGTTGTTTCGGATACAGAAGAATCTGATACTCCAGATTCTATTTTTCCAAACAATTGGATTTCTTTTCATGCGGACGGAACTGTTGGTTTATACCCAATGTTTGCAGAAAATAGAAGGTTAGAAAGAAGAGACGATATTCTAGCTGAATTAGAAAAAAGTGAGTTTATTATAGAAAACGTTGTAGATTATACATCTGCGGAAGATGAAGGTTTATTTTTAGAGGGTACAGGTAGTATCATTTTAGATAGAGTAAATAATAAAGCATATTGTGCTTTGTCTGAGAGAGCAGACGAAAACTTATTTATTGAATTTTGTGAGGATTTTGAATATACTCCAATAGTTTTTGTGGCAAATCAAACCGTAAAAGGAGATAGAGCAGTAATTTATCATACAAATGTTATGATGTGCGTTGCAGAAACGTTTGCTGTAATTTGCTTAGATTCAATAGATGATAAATCTGAAAAGAAGAATGTATTAAAACATTTAAAAGAAGATGGTAAACAGGTAATTGATATTACGGAAGCCCAAATGCATAGTTTTGCAGGAAATATGTTGCAAGTTCGCGGTGAAAAGGACGCGCAATTTTTAGTAATGAGCAAAGCTGCACATGAATCTTTAACACAAAGTCAACTTGCAAAAATCAATAACCATTGTAAAATTATTTCTAGTTCTTTAGAAACTATAGAAACTTGTGGTGGCGGAAGTGCACGTTGTATGATGGCAGAAGTTTTTCTACCAAAAGGTTAAAAGTTACTTTGTAAAGTAAAACAGGTTTTTTATACCCTTGCATTATGAACTTATTATTTCTAGCCATTGCACCTGTAACAGTTGTGATTCTTTATATTTATTTTAAAGATAAATATGAGAAAGAACCGATAAAAATATTAGCAATAAGCTTTTTCTTAGGCGCAACCGTAAGTATAATTCTAACCTTTACGATAGGTTATATTGCATCTTCTCTAGTACCTATTACAGATACAAAGAGTGTTTCTCAACAATTTATAAAAGCATTTTTCACTGTTGCTCTTGTTGAAGAGTTTTCCAAATATATTATTGTGAGATTTTATGCACAAAAAAATAAAGAATTTAATGAGCCCTTCGATGGTATTGTTTATGCTGTAATGGTTTCTATGGGTTTTGCTGCTTTAGAGAATATTTTATATACCTTTCAGTATGGTTTTGTCGTAGGGTTCACGAGAGCATTTACGGCGGTTCCTGCACATGCTACTTTTGGTATTATTATGGGTTATTTTATGGGGAAAGCAAAGTTTTCTAATAACAGAATAAAACTTAATTTATTAGGCCTTTTATTTGCGACACTCTTTCACGGATCTTATGACTTTTTCCTTTTTATAAATTTTATACCAGGAATTTATATAGGCGCATTCGTATCGTTATTAATAGGTGTTATACTTTCCAAGAAGGCTATTTCGAGGCACCAAAATAGTTCTATTTTTAAAGTTTAATTACTTTTTTTATAACACTACTGCCTCGGTTTTTTAGTTGTATTTTTAGATAATATACACCACTAGAAAGAGACGAAATGTCAATCTCTTTTTTATTTAGAAAAATAGGCACGTCAACTTTTGTTCCTAAAGAACTATAAACTGTAATATTAGAAAAAGGTAAACTTGTTTTAATTTTTATTTTATGAATCGTTGGATTTGGACAAATACTTAAAAGCGCTAGTTGACTTTTAGCTGTGGATAAAAGCGGAGCAGTTTCGTCATAAAACTCATATAGTTTCTGTTTAAAGGTAATTGTAATTCCAGAAATAGTAGTGCTAAAGTTTTCTCTTGATATATAATATTTTCCTGTAAGACCAATGTTTGTAATCCCTTCTATTTGGCTTCCTTGCCCTAATTCGTCTTTTAAAGAGATCTTATGAAATCCAGACAAAAATATATCTTCACCGGGCGCTCTGTTATAGCTTACATAAATTAAAAAAGGGATTAATGAAGATTCATATCCTGTTAAAAAAAAACGATTGTCATTGAATACAGCCCCAGTTATTAATCCTTCCACATTAGCAGTACTAACTTTTGAAGCAACATGGCTTCCTGCTGTTAGAGGGATTTTATAAACGTTTGTTTTTAAATCTACCCAATTTTTGGTAAAAATTAAAACAGCATCTTCATAAATAACAATTCCCTCAGCATCAAAATTAGAACTGTTTGGTTGACTTACAAAACTTACTTGATCTTCATAAGAGAAAGATATGATTTCAGCAGAGACAGAATTATTATTTTTAAAATCTGATTTTAGAATGGTATAAATTTTTAAATCTTGCCTGTTTCCATTATTGTTTCCAATATCAGCAATAAAAAGGTGGGTGTCATTTTCAGCCAAATCTTCCCAATCAATATTTGTGGCGTTAGCTATTGAAATAGTTCTTAATATAGTGCCAGATAAACTATCTATTTCATATAAATTAGCATCGTTACCACTATCATTATGAGTTATTATTTTTCCATCTAAAAATAGTAATCCAGAAGTTTCTTTAACCTTTTCTGGTAGTTCAAACTTCTCTTTAAAATTACTTATTTGAGCCTGATTATAAGTGATTTTAAACGTTAATATTGCAAGAAATAGAAAGGTCTTTAACTTCAAAATTATTTTTTTAATACTTCTTCAATTATCTTTCCTGAAGTGCCGTTAGGGGCTTCAATTTTCAATAAATTAGAAATAGTTGGTGCAATGTCTATAATTTTATATGTTTTTTTTGATGCCCCTTTTTTAATTCCATTTCCATAGAAAATCACAGGAACATGTGTGTCATAAGAATAGCCAGAACCGTGGCTAGTTCCTTTTCTACTGTAATTTAAAGTCGCTGGATAAGGAATCATTAAAACATCTCCAGAGAATTTAGGATTGTAACCTTGTTGCAAAGAATGCATGATACCCTCTGTAAAGTTGGTAGTCTGCAAAGTTTTGGCTGTTACGGCTTTGTATATTTTATCAAAACTTAAAACTTCATCTGCTAGTCTTTGCGCAACTGTATTTTTATTAAAGCCCAAAGCTTCTATTTTTTCTTGATTTAGAAAAATTTGGTAATTAGATACATTTTCTATTAGTTCTTTTGAGTTAAAATATTTTTGAGTGATGTCTGAAAGAAATTTTTTAAGTTTTGTTGTATTTATATAATGTGCAGGAATTTTTAAAGATTGTAAATATGAAGGAACATGCACTGCTGCATGATCTGCTGTTAGAAATAAAGTGTAGTTTTCTTTTCCTACTTCAGTATCAAGAAAATTAAAAAAATGTCCTAAGTCTTTATCTAAACGTAGATAAGTATCTTCCGTTTCTACGGATGCAACACCATATCTATGACCAACATAATCTGTAGAAGAAAAGCTTACTGCTAAAAAATCTGTAAACTCAGATTTTCCTAATTGTTCACCTTTGATAACTGCTTTTGCAAAATCTATGGTGTATGTATTTCCTGCAGGAATTGTCTTTATCAAACTAAAATTATCGTTCTGTTCTCTTAACTTTTTTAGGTTTTTGGGGAAAACAGGTTTTTCTTGTCCGTTTAAATTATTTTCATAAATATTGTTATCTGCTCTACTTTGGGAGTAGGTTTTTATATCATACAGGGTTTCCCAAGCTTCGTTTAAGTAAGCATCCGCTTTATTATTACTATTGAATGCTTTTACCCAATCTGGCAATTCTTCCATATAAAAAGAACTTGTAATCCATTGGTTTTTATTTCCGGCATCATACCAATACGCTGCGTTTGCTGTATGCCCAACAGGTAAAATAGCAGACCTGTCTTTGATAGCAATTCCTATGGTTTTACCTTGCATATTTTGTGCTAATTGTAACTGATCTGCAACGGTTGTGGTGTATAGTCTGTGCGGAGATTTTTGCCCCACAATTCCATCATTTCCAATTGTTTTGTAATTGACATCATCTACACAATAAATACTTTTCTTTAAAACTTTATCATACCAATTGTTAGAAATAATACCATGATTATTAGGTGATGTTCCTGCGTAAATAGAGGCATGACCAACTGCGGTATAGGTTGGTATAAAGTTATAATGTGCATTTTCTAGCGAAAAACCATTCTTTAAGATTCTATTAAAACCATCTTTACCATATCTATCTGCAAAACGGGTTAGATAATCATATCTCATTTGATCTATAACTATACCAATAACTAATTTTGGTTTTTTTACAGGTGTTTCTGAAAATTTACAATTAGAAAATAAAAGGATTGAAGTGAAAAAGTAGAAAATTGCTCTTTTCATTATTATAAAATAATTTAAGTTTTATCAAAAGTAATTATTTTTTATTTTGATGTGTGATAATTAACACTCAATTACTGATTATTTAATACTTTAGCTTAAAATTTGTGTGAATGACGTATTTAGAACATGTTGGTAAATATTTTGTAATGTTAGGTCGGGTCTTTAAAAAACCTCAAAAACCGCTTATTTTTTACCAAGCCTTATTAAAAGAAATAGAAGATTTAGGTATAAAATCTCTTGGCATTATCATGTTTATATCCTTCTTTATTGGTGGTGTAATTTCACTTCAAACTGCATTAAATTTAGACAGCCCTTTTATACCCGATTCTTTAATAGGGTTTGCCGCAAAGAGATCTATTATTTTAGAGTTTGCGCCAACCTTTTGTTCTATTATTTTAGCAGGTAAAGTTGGGTCTTATATTACTTCGAGTTTGGGTACAATGAGAGTTACAGAGCAAATAGACGCATTAGAAGTTATGGGAATAAATTCTCTTAATCTTTTAGTATTGCCTAAAATTATAGCAGCACTATTCTTTTATCCGTTTTTAATTCTTTTAGCAATGTGCTTAGGAATTTTTGGAGGTTGGGTTGCAGGTGTGTTATCTGGTTTGTTTACTGGTGCAGATTATATTATTGGATTGCAGACAGATTTTGATCCGTTTTTAATTGTGTATGCCTTAACTAAAACACTTATTTTTTCTTTTATAATTGCTACAGTGCCATCTTATCACGGTTATTATGTTAAAGGTGGTTCTATTGCAGTAGGAAGAGCAAGTACACAGGCTGTTGTTTGGACAACTATTTTAATTGTAGTTGCCAATTATATTCTAACTCAATTGTTATTAACTTAAGATATGATAGAAGTTAAAGATTTACATAAAGGTTTTAATGGTGTTGATGTTTTAAAAGGCATTTCTACTTCCTTTCTAGCAGGAAAAACTAATCTTATCATTGGGCAAAGTGGTTCTGGAAAAACAGTTTTTTTGAAATCATTAATAGGGCTTCATGTTCCAGAAAAAGGAACTATTTCTTTTGATGGAAGAATAAATACAGCCTTTTCGGAACAAGAGAAAATGCAATGGAGGCAAGAAATTGGTATGGTTTTTCAGGGAAGTGCCTTGTTTGACTCTCAAACAGTTGAAGAGAATGTAATGTTTCCTTTAAAAATGTTTACAAAGAAAAAACCATCTGAAATGTTAGACCGCGTAAATACTGTTTTAAAGCGTGTTAATTTAGAGAATTCAAATAAAAAGTTACCGGCAGAGTTATCTGGTGGAATGCAGAAGAGAGTTGCTATTGCAAGAGCAATTGTTATGAATCCGAAATATTTATTTTGTGATGAACCAAATTCTGGTTTAGATCCGCAAACAGCTATTGTAATAGATAACTTAATTCAAGAAATTACAGAAGAATTTAAGATAACCACGGTTATTAATACACATGATATGAATTCTGTAATAGAAATTGGAGAAAAAATTGTTTTTTTAAATAAAGGTGTTAAAGCTTGGGAAGGGACAAATAAAGATATATTTTCTACTGATAATGAAGCGGTTGTAAGTTTTGTGTATTCTTCAAATTTATTAAAAAAAGTAAGAGATGTTTATTTAAATGAAACTAAATAAAAAATTGTTTGGATTTCTTAAAATAAGCTATATATTTGCACCCGCTAAGCGAAAAGAATGACCTGGTAGCTCAGTTGGTAGAGCATCTCCCTTTTAAGGAGAGGGTCCTGGGTTCGAGCCCCAGCCCGGTCACAATAGAGGTAAAAAGAGTTTGTAGTTTTCTACAAACTCTTTTTTATTTTAAGATTTTTTTTTAGATGAGATTTTTTTTGATTGGCTATTTTCACCATCAAATAAAATAGTTTTTAAGTACTTCAATATGCAAATAATCTATATATTTTTTGTGAAATTTTATTTTAACATAATTTCTACAGTATACTAGTTTTTTAATAAATATTTTTGCTGAATAATTACTATGAAATTATGAATAAAATTTATCTACTCTTTATCTCAATCTTTTTTATGAGCGATGCAACCCAAATAATTGTTGATTTTAATTTGAATTCAGAGTTATCTAGCTGGAAAGTAGTAGATGATGTTGTTATGGGAGGAAGATCTAACGGTAATTTTAGAGTAAATAAAGATGGCCATGGTGAATTTTATGGAAGTGTATCTTTAGAGAATAATGGTGGTTTTTCATCTTTAAGACATCGTTTTCCTTTATTAGAAATAACAGATTTTAAAGAGGTTGTTTTGAAGGTAAAAGGAGATGGTAAAAGGTATCAGTTTAGAATAAAAGATAAGAGCTCAGATTATCACTCTTTTATATCAAGTATTCAAACTAATGGAGAGTGGCAAACGATTAAAGTTACCTTATCTGAAATGTATCCAGCATTTAGGGGGAGAAAACTTTCTATTGGTAACCTTTCATCTAAAAGTATTCAGGAAATCGCTTTTTTAATAGGTAATAAGACTGCAGAAAATTTTAAATTAGAAATCGATAAAATTTATCTTCAGTAATATTTATAAAGTTTTCTAAATTAGTTTTTGTTGTATCTTTCCCAAGTTCAATACAATTAAAAATGGAAGAAGAGGTCAAAAAAGATACAGTATATAATTCAACAGAAACTACTGATAAAGGTATTCAGATAAATGTAACAAGGTTATTAGAGACTGCTAAGAAATTCCTAGTAGCACTTTTTGATTTTAGAGAAGATACTGATCATGAGGCAACAATAGAGGCTATTAAAGCAGATATTTCTTTTAAAGGTGCTACTGCTTGGATTCTCATTTTTGCTGTGTTTGTGGCTTCCATTGGTTTAAATGCAAATTCTACCGCTGTTGTTATTGGAGCCATGTTAATTTCTCCTTTAATGGGGCCAATTTTAGGAATTGGAATGTCATTTGCTTTAAATGATATAAATACATTTAAGAAGTCTTTAATGAACTTAGGTACCATGATTGGGTTAAGTTTATTCGCCTCTTTTCTATTCTTTTACTCTTTTCCGTTAAGCGAGGATAATTCAGAGTTATTAGGGCGTGTTAGTCCAGATATTCGTGATGTACTTATTGCTTTTTTTGGTGGTTTGGCTTTAATGGTTGCAAGAACGAAGAAAGGAACAGTTGCTTCTGTGATTTTTGGTGTTGCAATTGCGACAGCCTTAATGCCACCTTTGTGCACCGCAGGTTATGGTTTGGCAAAAGGTAATTTCTCTTATTTTATTGGAGCTATGTATTTGTTTATGATTAATACTATTTTTATTGCGTTAGCAACATTCTTGGTAATGAAGTTATTAGGTTTTCCAATGTATAAATACGCAAATGTAGCCAAGAGAAAAAGATATTCTACAATTGCTACAATTGTAGGTATTGCAGTTATGATTCCAGCAATTTTTACTTTTATTAATGCTTTAAATAAGAGTCAAATTAAAACTCAAATCAATAATTTTGTCAATAATGAAATAAAGGAAATTAAGAGTTTTCAATTAATTGGTGATCCAGATTTAGATTTAGATAAAAAAGAAATAAAGTTTAGTTTTTTTAACGAAGTCACGGAAGGTGAACAAAATATTTTGAACAATCAGTTAGCTAATAATACTAATTATACAAAAATAAAGGATTTTACATTAAAGATAAAAGGTAGTGATACAAAGAGTTTTGAGCTTATTACAACTGCTTATAAAGATAAAAGAGAGGAGCTACAAGAAAGCAAAAACATTGTTGCTGGCTTGCAAAAGCAAATAACAGATTTACAAGAAACAATTTCTAGTTTAAATAACAGAATAGAGCAAGATGCTTTAAGTACAAACCAGAAAGTAGTTGCGTTTAGTAGAATTGCTAAAGATGCAAAGATAAGATATAGAGACATCGAAGAAATTGGTTTTGCAAGTGTATTATCTTCTAAAGACTTTATTAAAATTGACACCATTCCAGTAGTAACTATTAGATGGAGTGTGCAACTTTCTGACAGTATTATTACTCCTAGAGAAATAGAATTAAGAAACTGGCTTCAAAAAGAATTAGAATTAGATACACTTTTTATTAAGAGAGATTGATATAAGAAAATACTCATAAAAAGGAGCTTTTTACAGGAATAAGATACTTAATGCTCGTAAGATTTTACTTCTACATTTTGATTAAATAAATACACCTTTTTGTTAGCCATATTTAAACATTCATATCGTGTTCTTCTTTTATTGCCCCTTTTGTAAATAGCATCTTTAAAGATAAATAGACTTCCAAAAGAGATGGCAAAAACAAAGTTCTTTCCTGTTTCTGCAATGTTTCCTTTTAAAGCTAAAGACAGGTTAACATCTGCATCTGTGCTTGCTTTTGCATTTTTTAAATACTGTGCTAGATAAGGTAGTATTTCTTTCGGATATATATCTGGATTTAAAAACGGTAACATTAAATGTTGAAAAATAGCTTTCCATTCTTTTCCGTGCGGTTGTACTCTTCCAAATTTTTGATGTGTAACATGATGCGCAATTTCATGCACTAGCGTTAATAGAAATTGATGTTTGTTGAGGTTATTATTAACGGTTATTTGAAATTTACCATTTGGCATACTTCTAAAATCCCCATGCTTTGTAGCGCGCTTATTTACTATTTTTAAAGTAAAATTGTGTTCATTGATTAGAAACTCCATAAACGGAATTGCTTTTAAAGGAACAAAATCTTTATAATTTGAAGTCAATTTTTAAATTTGATTGCTTATGGGTTTGAAGAAGAAACTTGCAAAACTTTACCGTTGTAAAATTTATTTCCGGTTAAAGAAAAGTTGTAGATATAGTCTGCCATTTCTGCAGCAGAAAGTGGAGCCTGATAGCCAGGGAAAGCTTCTTCTAACATTTCTGTTTGTACCGCTCCTAAAGCCAAAACATTAAAAGCAATTTGCTGTTCTTTATACTCTTCTGCCAATAATTCTGATAAAGTAATTACAGCACCTTTTGCTGAAGAATATGCAGCTAAACCAGGAAACTTTAGGCTCCCTTGAATTCCACCTATAGAGCTAATCGTAACTACGTGACTTCCTTTCTGTAAAAATGGAATCATTAATTTTGTAATTTCTGCAACACCAAAAACATTTACTTTATATACTTCTAAAAAATCTTCTGAAGAGATTTCTGTAAACGGTTTGTTTATTAATTTACCTGCATTATTAATTAAAACATCTACTTTTTTCCAAGTATTTTTTATGAAATCAGTAACTTTATTTAAATCTTTAGCGTTAGAAATATCAACAGATAATACCTTAATATTTTTATGATTTACCTCAGACAAAGGTCCTGTATTCCTAGACAATGCTAAAACTTGATGTCCGTTCTCTGCAAATTGTTTAGCCAGCTCAAATCCAATTCCTCTGCTGGTTCCTGTAATAACTATGTTTTTCATTTTTTTAATTTAAAGTAAGCAAA
>CAJXAS010000037.1 GCA_913050305.1 uncultured Polaribacter sp.
AAAGTGCTTGGAAAGTGCTTTTAATTAAATAGTTAAGAATATATTATGGAAGTTATCGGTAAAGTAAAATTAATTGGAGACGTGCAAACTTTTGGTGCTAACGGGTTTCAAAAAAGAGAGTTAGTAGTTACAACAGATGATCAATATCCACAAATGATTATGATTGAATTTGTGCAAGATAAATGTGATTTGTTAAATAACTATAAAGTTGGACAAGATGTAAAAGTATCTATCAACTTAAGAGGTAGAGAATGGATCAACCCACAAGGTGAAGCAAAATATTTTAATTCAGTTCAAGGTTGGAGAGTAGAGAATGTTTCTCAAACAGATGCTCAAAACCCTAACTTACCTCCAGTAGAGCAATTTCAGCCAGCGGCTAATGTATCTAATGAAGAGCCAGATGACTTGCCTTTCTAAATAGAAATAAGAGTTTTAGAATCAAGACAAAAAAAAGAGAAAATTCATACTATGAATTTTCTCTTTTTTTTTGTATAAAATTTTGATTTTTTTCTTCTATATAAAAGTGAAGCGATCTAAAATCTCAAGAAATAACTTACTTCTTTTCTCCTTTCTTAGGCATTGGTCCTCGTAAATGAATAACCAAACCGTTTAAGAAATTACGTAATATTTGGTCTCCACATTCTACATATTTATCGTGGTCTTCATTTCTAAACAACGCTCCTAATTCACCCTTCGAAACTTTAAAATCCACTAAAGCGCAGATTTCAACAATATCTGTATCGCGTAATTTGTGCGCAACACGTAATTTTTTAAAAATATCATTATTTGTTAATCCCATAATACAAATATACCTTTTTTTAATCTACTACTTGAAAAATAGCCCAAGCATACGTGGCAAATCTTGCAAAACGAAACAATCCGAAAAGGACCACATTTCTAAAAGAATATTTAATCATACCGGCGGCTAAACAAGCGATAGAGAAAGGAAGCGGTAATAGCGCACCAACTAAAATTAAAAAGCCACCCCATTTTTTGGTATTTTTTAAATTTTCTGCCATTTTTACTTCTAAATATTCTTTAACTGCTTTTATTTTCAAAGCTGTTTTCCCTATGAAATAAGATAATAAACCTCCTAAATAAGACAATGTTGCTAAAAGAGAGATATTTAATACCGGACTTTCTGTTTTTCCTGACCAGGCGATAAAAATTTCTGGAGGAACCAAGCCTAATAAAGTTTCAGAAACAAAAAAGGTAGTCAAAATACCAATTCTAGAAAAAGTTTCTGTTATTGTTTCTAGGCCTTCATTAATGTTGTAGACATATTTATTAAATAGAAATACGCCTAAAATTGCAAAAACTATAGGCAAAAAGGCTTTTTTTAAGCTTTCCCAAACAAACAAGTAAAAGCCAGTTCTACCATAATAATTATGCAGTCTTTTGCCTATAAATGCAGTTCTTTTTTTTCTATTTTTTTTTTTCTTTTCCAAGCGGCAAATTTTTTAATGAAAGTACAAAAATAAGGACAAAATATAAATAAATAAGAATAGAATTCTAGAATCATTGTTTTTGTTAGAAAAAAGTAGATTCACTAAATATTAGTATTAGTTTTACAATATGATTTGGCTAACAGAGACCATAGCGTTTCCAGGATATGATTGCACCTCTGAAGAGGGTGTTATTGCTTTGGGCGGAGATTTGTCTGTAGAAAGATTAACGCATGCATACAAAAACGGAATTTTCCCCTGGTTCTCTGATAATGATCCTATTGTTTGGTATTGCCCTTTTGAGAGAATGGTGTTATTTCCTACAGAAATAAAAATCTCTAAATCGATGCACAAAATTATCAATAAGAATGAATTTACAATTACAGAAAACACAGCTTTTGAAGCAGTAATTTATAATTGTAAAAATATTGATAGAAAAGATGGTTTTGGAACTTGGATTACCAATGATATGGAACAAGCATATATCAATTTACATAAAAAGGGCATTGCAAAATCTATAGAAGTTTGGTTTAAAGATGAATTAGTTGGTGGTTTATACGGTGTAGAGATTAATCATATTTTCTGCGGAGAAAGTATGTTCAGTAAAGTTTCTAATGCTTCGAAATTAGCATTTATGCACCTTGCTAAAAATAAAAATTACAAATTAATAGATTGTCAAATTTACAATGAGCATCTAGCGAGTTTAGGGGCTAGAGAGATTGATAGAAGTTTGTTTTTGAGTATTTTGAAAGGATAACTTTATGTACGAAATAGAAATCAATCAACTATTTCTCCACGATGCGGTTTTAAAGCATCTCTGTATATTTTCATAGTGCTTTCGTCAACAATAATGAAAGCCGAGGATAACATTGGGTTTTTTTCTAAAACATTAATTTCATGAAAATATAATTTTTCTAAAGTTGCAAATTCTTTTAAGTGAATGGTATGATGTTTAGCGGTTTCTTTAGCATCTTCACCTCTAAAATCCCATAATAATTTTATTTTTCTATCCATAATTTAGTTGTTTATAAAAATAAATAAGTTACCAGATTTAAAACTGATTTCCACTTCGTTTTCAATTGCCTTATTTCTAGTTCCTATTCGTTTTCCAAAAGCTAAATCTTCATTATTTAAGGGGTATTGTAAACCTTTTGTAGTAATTGCTAAAACCTCTGGGAACGGAACTAGAGAGATGATTTTGTGCTTGCAATTTTGCAATACTGTTTTCTTATCTGCTAAAAAGTAGCTTCCGTGATTGTCAAAAAAAGTAATTTTCAATTTATTTTCCCATTCGATTGCCGTGTTTAGATTTCCCAAAAAATGGTCTTGTTCTTTTCCGCTAGCACCAAATACATCTATCGTGGTGTAGCCTCTATTAAAAAGAATTTGCAGTATTTTATCAAAATCAGTGAAGTTTTGATCGGGCGTTTCTATAGCTTCAATTTCTTTTGGAAGCGTTTCTAGAGAATCGAAATCACCAGAAATAAAATGTGGTGTAATTTTATTTTCTAATAAATATTGGTAGGCACCGTCTGTTGCGCAAATAATTTCATAATTAGAAAAAATGGGCAGTTTTTTTGGTTGTTCACCATTTAGTAGTAAAAAAACTTTATTCGTTTTCATGAATGCAAAAATACCTATTTCAAATGAATGAAATAGGTAAATGTATCGAATGAATTTTAAAAGTTGTTATTTTTTTAGCTGCAGCAGCAGGATACCTATTCTCACTATCAAAAATGAAAGTGTACCAAAGATGGGAGAAAGAAGTGCAATTTTTAAACCAGCTGCTAAAATTTCTGGAGAGACATTGCCTTGCATAGAAATGGCATCAAAAGCACCTGTTAGACCAATTAGTGAGCCTAAAAAACCCCAAACAAGAACAAATAAACTTAAAGATTTAATAGTATTAAACGTTTTTTTACTTTCGTCTTTTGTAATATATTCTTTCACAATTAAAATGAGGCAAGTAATTAGTATTGCAAGCGTTGTATACATAAATAAGGGACCACCTTCGTTTAAAAAATCGATAATTAAAAATTTCATAAGTATAGTTTTAAAGTTATTTGATTCAAATTTATAATAACCGTTGACACATTTTTTTTTATTTAGACAGCCGCACTATTCTGTTACGGACTTCACCTATTTATTACTCTTTACTGCAAAATAACCTAAAAGTGTAGAAACCCATTTGTTTTTTGAATTTTATCGCAAAAAAACCACATTCTCTGTAAAAATTGAGATATTGCAATTGCAATGAGATTAAAATTAATTCTAAAACTATTTTTGAAATGCACAATTCATTCTTTTTTTTGGATTTGTGTCTATTTTTTCTTTACCTATTTTTTAGGTTATGGGAGCAAAAATATAATGTACGTAAATAAGTTTTCTGCTTTTTTATTACCAATAACAATGGCGACTAGTTATTTCTTTTTGTTTTTTTTATTTCCTAGATATTTATTTGTAAAAAAGCAACTTCAATTTATTTTATATGCAGTTTATACGTTTATAATTTCTTTGTTTTTAATTGTGCTGTCAATTTTATATGGTTTGGTTTTTTCGGTAGAATTAACACAAGAAAACACAGTACCCTTAACGAAGACGTTTCCGTTTATAATTTTAGGCGTTTATATGGTGGTTTTAGTAGTTATTGTTTTTGGTTTGATGCTCTATAATTATAAAAGCGTTGCGAATAGCGAAGATTTAAAGAATAAGTTTTTACAAACTCAACTTCAATTAAAAGAGCAAGAATTAAAATTTTTGAAGATGCAGATTCATCCACACTTTTTATTCAATGCATTGAATACAATTTACGGTTTTGCTTTGCTAAAAGAAGAAGAAGTCCCAGAAATGATTTTAAAGTTGTCTAATTTATTAGATTATATTTTATATCAAATAGAAAAACCAAAAGTATTGTTAGAAGAAGAAATATCTCATTTAGAAGACTATATTTCTTTAGAAAAAATGCGCTTTCACGATACTTTACAGGTTAATTTCACAAAGGAAATTGAACAACAAAATGTGCAAATTTCTCCAATGTTGTTAATTCCGTTTGTAGAAAATAGTTTTAAACACGGCCAACTTATTAAGGGCGTCTTACAGATAACTATTCATTTAAAAGTTGATAAAAACAACTTGCTTTTTACGGTTAAAAATGCTTCTAAAAATAAAGAGGATTTGAAAAAAGGAATCGGAATTGAAAATATTAAAAAGCGTTTAGAAATAATGTATGCTGAAAAGCATGAACTAGAAATTATTGATGAAAATAAGACCTTTAATGTTGCGTTAAAAGTGGTGTTGGGCAATTCTAAAAGAAAGTAAAATGAGCAAAATAAGGTGTGTTATTGTAGATGATGAACCGATAGCAAGAGCGGTTCTAATTTCTTTTGTGACTAAAATTCCGAATTTAGAATTGGTGAAATCATGCAAGAATGCAATGGAAGCTTTTGAAGTGGCAAATCAACAAAAAATCGATATTTTCTTTCTAGATATTAACATGCCAGATATCTCTGGTTTGTCTTTGGCAAAATCAATTAATCAGAAGGCTAAAATTATTTTTACTACAGCATACAGAGAGTATGCAGTAGATGGTTTTAATTTACAAGCGGTAGATTATTTATTAAAACCAATTGCTTTTGATCGATTTTTACAAGCAATTCATAAATATTTCGATGGTATTACTTCTAACGATTCTGAAATAAAAATAGAAGAATCAGTTCTTAAAAATGATTTTATTTTTGTGCGATCTGACAGAAAAATGGTAAAAATTAATTTTGATGAAATACGATATGTAGAAAGTTTGTCTGATTATATTAAAATTCATTCAGCAGATAAAACGATTACAACAAGAGAAACTATTAGCAATATAGAGACGAGATTACCAGCTAAAAATTTTCTTAGAATTCACAGATCTTATATTGTAAATGTGAAAAAAATGAATTCATACACAAATGAATTTGTAGAAATTGGCGAAACCGCTATACCTATAAGCAGAACATACAAAGAAAATGCACTTAAAAAGTTGACGGAAATTTCATAGAAATAGCTCTATCTTTGGTGCAAAACTTAGACTTTGAATACAGCACAATTTAATACAGACATACGCTCAGAAAAAATTGAAAAAGCTAGTTTTACTTGGCAAACACCTAGTAATATAGCACTGGTTAAATACTGGGGGAAAAGCAACCCTCAAATACCTAAAAATGCATCTATTAGTTTCACTTTAAAGAACTGTCATACAAATACTACTATTGACTTTTCTAAAAAAGAAATTACAGAGACTGCATTGTTTGAATTGTTTTTTGAAGGAAAAGAAAAGGAAGAATTCAAGCCTAAAATTGCAGAATTTTTTAAAAGAGTACAAGAATATTGTCCGTATATTCTTGAATATAAAATGATTATTAATTCAGAGAATTCTTTTCCCCATTCTAGCGGGATAGCTTCGTCAGCAAGTGGTTTAAGCGCTATTGCAATGTGTTTGATGAGTTTAGAGAAAGCATTAAACCCTAGTTTAACGCAAGATGCTCTTAATAAAAAAGCTTCATTTTTAGCTCGTTTAGGTTCTGGTAGTGCAAGTAGAAGTATTGAAGGCCCTTTAGTTGTTTGGGGCAATCATCCAGAAATAGCAGGTAGCTCAGATTTATTCGGAGTTCAGTTCCCTTATAAAGTACATTCAATTTTCGAAAACTATCAAGACGCAATTCTATTGGTAGATAAAGGTGAAAAACAAGTTTCTAGTACTGTCGGGCATAATTTAATGTATGAACATCCATACGCTGACAACAGATTTACTCAAGCGAATGAGAATTTAGGGAAGATTTCTAAAATCCTTCAAGAAGGAAATATAAAAGATTTTATTAACTTAGTTGAAAGTGAAGCTTTAACATTGCACGCAATGATGCTTACAAGCAATCCATATTTTATTCTAATGAAACCAAATACATTAGAGATCATTCATAAAATTTGGGAATATAGAGTAGCTAAAAATAGTAATATTTGTTTCACTTTAGATGCAGGAGCGAACGTACACGTGCTGTATCCTGAAAATGAAAAAGAAGCTATTAATCAATTTATTGAAAGCGAGTTAGCAAATTACTGTCAGAAAAAACAGTATATTTATGACTCAGTTGGTTTGGGAGCAAAAAAGCTATAACCTGAAGATTCTTTTAACTTATAAATTCGTATTTTTGTAGCGAGAAAAAGTAAACTATGAAAGGACCATTATTTTATGCTAAAATTTTATTGTTTGGAGAATATGGAATTATTAAAGATTCTAAAGGCCTTGCAATTCCATATAACGCTTACAGGGGTGCTTTAAAGACTTCAGAAAGTCTTTTAGGAAAATCATTAGAATCCAATCAAAACTTAGACCGATTTTATAAATATTTAGCTGCATTACAAACTGATTTAGTAACCTTTAACTTGGTGTCTTTTAAAGAAGATGTAGAAAACGGAATGTATTTTGATTCTTCTATACCACAAGGCTATGGAGTAGGTAGTTCTGGTGCATTAGTAGCTTCTATTTATGATAAATATGCGGCAAATAAAACGACTGTTTTAGAAAATTTAACGAGAGATAAGTTATTAAATTTAAAAGCAATTTTCGCTTTAATGGAGTCCTTTTTTCATGGGAAAAGTTCTGGTCTAGATCCTTTAAATAGTTACCTAAGTTTGCCGATTTTAATCAATTCTAAAGACCATGTAGAACCTGCAGGGATACCTTCGCAAAAAGAAGGTAAAGGAGCAGTATTCTTATTAGATTCTGAACAAGTTGGTGAAACAGAGCCGATGGTAAATATCTTTATGAATAAGATGAAAAATGAAGGCTTTAGAAAAATGATTAGCGAAGAGTTTTCTGCGACAACGGATGCCTGTATTGATGATTTTTTACAAGGAAATGTAAAGTCTTTATTTGGCAACGTAAAATCTTTATCTAAAATAGTTTTAACTAATTTTAAACCAATGATTCCAGATGCTTTTCATAAAGTTTGGGAAAAAGGAATTTCTACAAATGACTACTATTTGAAATTATGTGGTTCTGGTGGAGGTGGTTATATTTTAGGTTTTACTGAAGATTTTTCAAAAGCCCAAAAAAGTTTAAAAGACTATAAATTAGAATTAGTTTACAGATTTTAATAAAAACGCTTTATGATTCCTCAAAAAGCAAAACACATAACACTTCAGTTTTTTAGTCTCTTCTCTGCAATTAGAGCATACAATATTTTAGTATTGGTATGCGCCCAGTATTTAGCCGCTATTTTTATTTTTTCGCCAACAAAATCTTTAACAGATGTTGTTTTTGATATTCACCTGCTTTTTTTAGTATTAGCCTCTGTCTTTGTAATCGCTGGCGGGTATATTATAAATAATTTTTATGATGATACGTTAGATAAAATTAATAGACCTTTAAAAGCGGGTCTAGATAATTACGTAAAACAAGCAACAAAACTAAGACTTTATTTTTTCCTAAATTTTATCGGATTTTGTTTCGGGGTTTTAATTTCTTCTAGAGCAGCATTGTTTTTTGCAGTGTATATTTTTGCTATTTGGTTTTACTCTCATAAACTTAAAAAATATCCATTTATTGGAGTAATCTCAGCAACTGTATTAACTATTTTACCTTTTTTTGCTGTTTTTGTGTATTATGAAAATTTTTCTGAAATTATATTTGTCTACGCTGTATACTTGTTTTTGGTAATTATGGTGCGTGAATTAATTAAAGATTTACAAAATATGAGAGGTGCAATTGCAAGTGATTACAGCACTTTATCTTTGGTTTATGGTGAGCGTAAGACAAAACAGATTGTAATTTTGGTATTACTTTTTACAGGCATACCCATTACTATTTTATTTAGTTACCCTGCATTAAGTTATATGCGCTATTACTTCTATTTTGCAATAATAATTTTAGTTTTTGTTGCTTTTTATCTTTGGAAATCAAAGACTATAAAGCACTACAGAATACTTCATAATACTTTGAAACTATTATTGTTTGTTGGTGTTTTATGTTTAATATTTATAGATACTTCACTATTGTTAGATAAAGTAATTGATATATTGAACTAAAATTCAAGAATATAACTACCTTTGCAAAAATTTTTAAAATGAACTCAAATAGAAACTCGTCGAGAGGACGACAAGAAGGTAAGAAAAGTACTCCTCTTAGTAGAAAAAGTACTTCATCTAATAAGAAAAGTACTCCATTAAGTAGAAATGCGCCTAAAAAGACGTTTACCAAAATTAAAGAAGCGCCAAAATCTGATGAATCATCAGGAATTCGCTTAAACAAATACATTGCCAATTCAGGTGTTTGTTCTAGACGTGAAGCCGATACATATATAGAACACGGTAGTGTAGAGGTAAATGGTAACTTAGTAACCGAGATGGGTTACAAAGTACAGCCAGACGATATTGTCCGTTTTGACGGAACAAGTATTACACCAGAACAGAAAAAATATATCTTATTAAATAAGCCCAAAAATTACATTACTACCATGGATGATGATCGTGGTAGAAAAACTGTAATGGACTTGGTTTCAAATGCTTCAAAGGAAAGAATTTATCCTGTTGGGCGTTTAGATAGAAATACTACAGGTTTATTGTTGTTTACGAATGACGGAGAATTAGCAAAAAAGTTAACACATCCAAAACATGATGTACGTAAATTATACCATGCATCTTTAGATAAGAAGCTTGAGTTAAAAGATTTAGAAAAATTACGTGGTGAAGTAATTATAGAAGGTAAAAAGGTTTTTATTGATGCTGTTTCTTATGTAGACGGTCAACCAAAATCTGAGGTAGGAATTGAAATTCATTCTGGTAGAAACAGAATTGTACGTAAGATTTTTGAACATCTTGGTTATAAGGTAAGTAAACTAGATAGAGTAATTTTTGCTGAATTAACAAAGAAAAATTTACCGAGAGGAAGGTGGAGAGAGTTAACAAATCAAGAATTGAGCAATCTTCAAATGTTGAAATAGTTTCTCCAGCTTATAAATATATAAAAACCTTTTAGAACTTAAATTCTGAAAGGTTTTTTTTATGCATTTTGAACTATATAATCTATCAATTTTGCGGCTAAACTCGCGGTGTGTTCCTCTGTATCAAAATCTGGATTAAGTTCTGCAATATCGCAAGAAATTACTTTTTTACTTTCGAGTAAAAAAGCAAGTACTTTATAGGCAAAGTGTGGCGTAAAACCTAAGGAAGATGGCGCGCTAACTCCCGGAGCATAGGCAGATGAAAATCCATCTAAATCTATTGTAATATATAAGTAATCTACATTTTTAATAAAAGCATTCAATTTTCTTTTGAGATTTTCACTAAACGTTTCACACTCAAAATTAGAAACATAAGAAACCTTGTGTTTTTCTGCAATTTCAAATAATTCTTTTGTATTTGATTGTTGCTGAATTCCGATTGCAAAATAGGAAACAGTATCATTTTCGCTTAAAATTTGGTTGAATGGGGTACCCGAACTAGGTGCTGTCTCTACAGTTCTTAAATCGAAATGAGCATCAAAATTCAGAATACCTATTTTGTTCTTAGAAATATTTTTGATGGCATCTTTAATTCCGTTAAAATTAGCATAGGCTATATCATGACCGCCACCAATTGCAATAGGTAATACATCTTGCTTAATTAACTTACTAATGGCCTTAGAAAGGGCTTTTTGGCAATCTTCTAAGTTATTGTCCAAACAAATGACATCACCAAAATCTATAATTTTTTTACCAGTATGATGAATCGGAAGTTTCCCTAATTTATTTCGAATACTTTTAGGTCCTTTTCTAGCACCAATTCTACCTTGATTTCTTTTTACACCCTCATCACAAACGTAACCAACTAAACCAATATCAATGTTTTTTTTGCTGCTTGCATCCTCAATATGAGCAACTGCTATTTCTTGGTGCCAATATTGATTATTTAACTTAGATACTCTGCCTGAATACGCTTCTATTCTTCCAGCTTCATAACCAACTTTTAAATCTTTAAAAAAATTCATACTTATAATTGTTTAATTTCTAATCCTTTTAAAAACACTTTTTCAATGCAAGGGGCTCCAAAAGAATACGGAATGAAGTTGTATGAATTTATTTTTTGAGTTAAAATTAAATTTGCTAATTTCCCTTTCGTAATCGTTCCTACTTTATCTTGTAGGTTCATCGCATACGCACCGTTAATAGTAGCTGCATTAATAGCTTCTTCCGGTGTCATTTTCATTTTTATGCAGGCAGTAGCCACCACAAAATTCATGTTTCCCGAAGGGGTAGAACCTGGATTGTAATCTGTTGCAAGGGCTATTGGTAAACCTTCGTCAATCATTTTTCTTGCAGGCGTATACGGAATACTTAAAAAATAAGAGCAACTAGGCAAAGCAACCGGCATTGTTTTTGTGCCTTTTAAAGCGTCTATATCTTCCGTTCTCATCTCTTCTAAATGATCTACAGATAAAACATTATTTTCTATTCCTACCTGTATTCCACCAATGGCAGTAAACTGATTTACATGAATTTTCCCAACCAAACCATATTTTTTTCCAGCTTCTAAAATTTGCTGGGTATCTGCAACTGAAAAGTAGCCTGTTTCACAAAAAATATCTATAAAATCTGCTAGATTTTCTTTTTGAATTGCAGG
>CAJXAS010000038.1 GCA_913050305.1 uncultured Polaribacter sp.
GACCAGGAATGTTTGAAGGTGTTGGTGAAATTGGTTTAAGGTGGCTAAAGAAAGTAAAAGAAGAAACAGGTATGAAAACCTGTACAGAAGTTGCCAATGCTGCACATGTAAAGCTAGCAATAGAAAATGATGTGGATTTATTATGGATTGGTGCGCGTTCTACAGTATCGCCTTTTATTATGCAAGAAATTGCAGATGCTTTAGCGGGAACGGACAAAATTGTATTGGTTAAAAATCCCGTAAATCCAGATTTAGCTTTATGGCTTGGGGGTATTGAAAGATTATATACTGCAGGAATTAAAAACTTAGGAGCAATTCATAGAGGTTTTTCTACGTATGAAAAAACGAAATACAGAAATACACCAGAATGGCAATTGGCTATAGAGTTTCAAAATAAATTTCCAGATTTACCTTTAATTAATGATCCTTCTCATATTACTGGAAAAAGAGATATGATTTTTGAAGTTTCTCAAACTGCTTTAGATTTAAATTTTGACGGCTTAATGATTGAAACTCATTTTGATCCAGAAAAAGCTTGGAGTGACGCTGCACAGCAAGTTACGCCAGATACTTTAAAGCAAATAATGGAAGATTTAAAAGTTAGAAAACAAACGAATACAGAAGAAGAATATCAAAAATCTTTGAATAATTTACGTGCTCAAATTACTGTTGCCGATAATCAATTAGTAGCCTTATTAGGAAAACGTATGAAAGTTGCCGATCAAATAGGTGGTTTAAAGAAAGAGAAAAATGTAGCTGTTTTACAATCTAAACGATGGAATGAAATCTTAGGTAATATGATTTTAGAAGGTGAGACAAAAGGTTTAAGCGAAGAATTTGTTTTAAAAATGTTTAAAGCAATTCACCAGGAGTCCATTAATCACCAAGAAAAAGTGATTAACGGATAAGCTCTTATCATAACTTTATCAAATTTATCAAGACCTCACATATTTTAAAATTTGTGAGGTCTTTTATGTTTTGAAGTTATTTCTAACAAAAGGTGAAATCACTATACCGAGGAGTGTTTTTTTTCCAAAGATATAAATCTAAAGGAAGTTGGTGTCAAGTAAAAACGGATGAAGGTAAATTTCATCAATACAGAATGAAAGACATTAAAAGTACCAAACCCATTGCGGTTGATGATAAAGTTATATTCAATTAAGAAAAAAATAAATATGAGGAAGTTGAAGTTATAAAAATTGTTTTATACTAGGATGAATTTATAATATTAGAAATTAGGCTGTATTTTTCTTAAAAATTCAATATTTTTCTTTAAATTTATCAGTGTGTTGCTTGTTATTTCATTACCAGATAATGTAATAGTAATCAATAAGATGATGAATTTTCAAAGTCAATTAACCTCTATGAATACAAAACAATTAGACATTGCAAAAGCTCAAGTACAAGAAAAAGGTTTTTTAGATATATCAGCTCCACCAAATAGGCTGCTTGTCGAAGAGATTTATAAGTTAAAAAAAGAAAAAAATGCTGTAATATTAGCGCATTACTACCAAGAAGATGTCATACAGGATATTGCAGATTTTGTTGGTGATAGTTTAGCGTTAGCCCAAGAGGCAGCTAAAACAGAGGCCGCTATTATTGTTTTTGCTGGCGTTCATTTTATGGCAGAAACTGCAAAAATATTAAATCCTACAAAAAAAGTATTGTTGCCAGATTTAAAAGCGGGTTGCTCTTTAGCAGATTCTTGTCCACCAGCAGATTTTAAAAAGTTTGTTGCAATGCACCCAGATCATAAAGTAGTTACTTATATTAATTGCTCTGCAGCTATAAAAGCTTTAAGCGATATTGTTTGTACGTCATCTAATGCCATAAAAATTGTAAATTCTTTTCCGAAATCTCAAAAATTAATTTTTGCTCCTGATAAAAATTTAGGAGAATATATTAATGAACAATCAGGAAGAAACATGGTGCTTTGGGACGGTGCTTGTATGGTGCACGAAGCATTTTCTATTGAAAAATTGATAGATTTATATCTAAAAAATCCTGATGCAATGATTATTGCACATCCAGAATCACCAAAGCATATTTTAAAAGTTGCAACTTATATTGGTTCTACCTCAGGATTATTAAATCATGTGAAAGAGAGTAAAAAACAAAAATTTATTGTTGCTACAGAAGCGGGTATTCTACACGAAATGCAGCAACAAGTTCCTCACAAAATATTGATTCCTGCCCCAGTAAAAGAAGATAATACATGTGCTTGTAGCGAGTGTCATTACATGAAATTAAACAGCCTTAAAAAACTATATCTTTGTTTAAAGCACGAAACCCCCGCTATTGAGGTAGATGCAGAATTGCGTGAAAAAGCGTTACTTCCTATAACACGCATGTTAGAATTGTCTTAAGAAAATGAAACATCACACAGATTTTTTAGTTATTGGTTCTGGTATTGCTGCACTTTCTTTTTCTTTAAGAATTGCTAAGTATTTTAAAGATGCAACTGTAACAATTATTACAAAAGAATCTAAATCAGAATCCAACACAAAATATGCCCAAGGAGGCATTGCGGTTGTTAATAATTGGGAAAAAGATTCTATTGAACAACATATTAAAGATACTTTACAAGTAGGAGGTGCATTGTGCGACCAATCCATTGTTGAGATGGTTATTAAAGAAGGCCCTTCTATATTGTCAGAATTGATTGACTGGGGTGTTCACTTTGATGAATCAAAAAAGGGAATTTTTAATTTAGGAAAAGAAGGCGGTCATTCACAGCACAGAATTTTACATCATAAAGACCTCACAGGTGCAGAAATTATGAGGGCTCTGTTAGCACAAATAGTTGCTCATCCTAATATTGAAGTTTTAGAAAATCATTTTGCAATCGATTTTATTACAGAGCACAACAAAGGAGTTAAAGTTCACAGAATGTCTAAAATCCATTGTTTTGGTGCCTATGTTTTGGATAAAGAGAATCAACAAGTAAAAACTATTACATCTAAAGTTACTGTATTAGCTTCTGGGGGTATTGGACAAGTATACAGAGCTACTACAAATCCTGAAGTAGCTACAGGAGACGGAATTGCTATGGCATATAGAGCTAAAGCTTCCTTAAAAAACATGGAGTTTATTCAATTTCATCCAACGGCACTATATGAAAACCCACAACAATCTCCTGCCTTTTTAATTTCCGAAGCTGTAAGAGGTTTTGGAGCGTACTTAAAAAATGAATCGGGCGAGCGTTTTATGAAAAATTATGATACTCGACTTGAGCTTGCCTCCAGAGATATAATTGCCAGAGCGATTGATACGGAGATGAAAATGAGTGGAACATCTCATGTTTTTTTAGACTGTAAACATATTAATTATGAAGATTTTAAGAATAATTTTCCAACTATTTTAGAAAAATGTAAAAGTGTAGGCATAGATATTCGTAAAGATATGATTCCTGTAACTCCTGCGGCGCATTATTTGTGTGGAGGTGTTTCGGTAGATCTCAATGGAATGAGTTCAATAAATAATCTTTTTGCTTGTGGAGAATGTACTCATACAGGTTTACATGGTGCTAATAGGTTAGCTTCTAATTCGTTATTGGAGGCGGTGGTGTATTCAAATCAAATTTTTGAATATTTAAAAAACACATATGAAAATTTGGAGTATCCAAAGAATATTCCAAATTGGGATGATTTTAATACTACGAAAAACAAAAAAAATATTTTAATTACTCACAATAAACAGGAAGTAAAAAATATTATGAGTAATTATGTAGGTATTGTTCGTTCAAATGATTGTTTACAAAGAGCTGAAAAAAGACTGTATCATTTATATAAAGAAACTGAAAACCTCTATCAAGAGTTCGCACTTTCAGAAAATTTGTGTGAGCTTCGAAATTTGATTACAACTGCTTATTTAATCACACAATTTTCTGTTAAAAGAAAAGAAAATATTGGAGGATTTTTTAATGAAGATATTGTTTAATTATACTAAAAAAAATAGGTTGTGAGATTCAGAGAAGATCTTAAATTAGTTATTGAAAATGCGTTACAAGAAGATATAGGTTCAGGGGATTACACTTCGTTAGCATGTGTTCCAGAGCAGCATATAGGTAAAGCGAAATTAATTGTAAAAGACACCGGTATTATTGCGGGGGTTGAATTTGCTAAAGAAGTTTTTAGTTATATAGACTCTTCTATTATTTTTAACCCTCTTTGTAAAGATGGAGACGAAGTGAACTATGGAGATATAGCATTTTATGTGTCTGGCGCTTCACAAAAAATACTACAAGCAGAACGTTTGGTGTTAAATGCAATGCAAAGAATGAGTGCTATTGCTACAAAAACAGCAAGTTATATGCGATTAATAAATAGCACAAATACACAAATTATTGATACTCGAAAAACAACACCAGGCATAAGAGTGCTCGAGAAATGGGCAGTGCGAATAGGTGGAGGAGAAAATCACAGGTTTGGACTGTACGATATGATGATGCTAAAAGACAATCATATTGATTTTTGTGGTGGAATTACTAAAGCTGTTAAAAAAGCAGTTGCCTATAAAGATAAAAATAATCTACAAGTTGATATAATTGTGGAAGCTAGAGATCATAAAGAGGTAGCAGAAATTTTACAGTTGAACACTTATGTTAGGCGAATTTTATTAGATAATTTTACGATTGAAGAGACGCTAAAAGCAGTAGGTATAATAGGTGCGAAGTGTGAAACAGAATCTTCTGGAAACATTACCGAAAAAACGATATTACAATATGCGAATTGTGGCGTTAATTATATTTCTGTGGGAGCTTTAACACATTCAGTTTATAACATGGATTTAAGTTTGAAGGCTTTTTGATGGTGAGTTTTTCTATTTGTAAAATCAAATCTTTTAATAAAAGTGTTGTCTAATAAAATTTTTGTATTTATTTCATTAGGAATGCTCTTTTAGTAGAAAAGACTATCGTCTAATTTTTAAGTAAAAAGGAAAATACTTTTTACTCACATTCTCGTATCTACTTAAAATTCTGCATCTTTGCACCAATGAAAGGAATCGTATATAAATCTACAGGAAGTTGGTATCAAGTAAAAACTGATGACGGTAAATTTCATCAATGTAGAATAAAAGGAAAATTCAGAATAAAAGATATTAAAAGTACCAACCCCATTGCGGTTGGTGATAAAGTTATTTTCGATTTAGAAAAGAACGGAGATGAAGAAAGAGGTGTAATTAAAACGATTTTAGATAGAGAGAACTTTATCGTTAGAAAATCTGTAAACTTATCTAAGCAAATACATATTATAGCTTCGAATATAGATCAGGTTTTTTTATTAATTACCATTAACAATCCACCAACCTTTGCAACGTTTATAGATCGTTTTTTAGTTTCTGCAAGAGCCTATAGAATAGAAACAATTTTGGTTTTTAATAAGATAGATTCTTATGCTTTAGAAGAGCGTGCAGAGATTTTATATTTAAAAGATATTTATGAAGCAATAGGGTATAGATGTGTTGAGGTTTCTGCTACTCAAAATAAGAATGTAGATATTATTAAAGAAATAATGACAGGGAAAACATCTATGTTTATTGGTCATTCTGGAGTTGGTAAATCTACTTTAGTAAATTCAATAGAGCCCTCATTGGATTTAAAAACAAAAGAAATTTCAGATCAGCACAATCAAGGAAAACACACCACAACATTTGCAGAAATGTTCGATTTAAGTTTTGATGCAAGAATTATAGATACGCCAGGAATTAAAGGTTTTGGAGTTGTAGATATCGATAAGTATGAGCTTGGAGATTATTTTCCAGAGTTTTTTGCCTTAAAACGAGATTGTAAGTTTAATAATTGCATTCACACAAAAGAGCCACATTGTGCCGTTAAAGAAGCTTTAGAGGAAGATAGGGTTTCTTGGTCTCGGTATAAAAGTTACCTTCAAATTTTAAGTGGTGACGAAGAAAAAGAGCACTTTAGAACAGATATCTGGGACGAAGAAGACAATGACTAGCCTATGAAAATTGTAATTCAAAGAGTTTCTAAAGCAAGTGTAATAATCCATAAAAATAAAGTTGCAGAAATAAAAAACGGACTTTTAATTTTATTAGGTATTGTTGATGAAGATGCACAAGAGGATATTGATTTCTTAGTTCGAAAAATAGCAAATCTCCGCATTTTTAATGGTGAAAATGGAGTAATGAATCATTCCCTTTTAGAAACCAATGGAGAGGTAATTGTTGTGCCTCAATTTACGCTGCAAGCTTCTACGAAAAAAGGAAATAGACCAAGTTATATAAAAGCAGCAAAACCGGAAATTGCAATTCCGTTGTATAAAAATTTTCTGCAAACTTTAGAAAAGGAACTCCATAAGAAAGTGCAAACTGGAGAATTTGGTGCAGATATGATAGTTGAAATTTTAAATGATGGCCCCGTTACAATTATTATAGATTCTAAAAATAAAGAATAGTTTGTATGTTTTTTTTTGATGTTCATACACATAAAAAATCTTCATTGGAATGTGTTTTTTCAATTGAAAACAAATACCCAAATGCTGTAAATTTTGCATTACCTTTTTCAATAGGAATACATCCTTGGTTTATAAATGAGAAAAAAATTGAGAAAGAACTTTTAATTATTGAAGAAAAACTACAACAAAAAAAATGTTTTGCGCTAGGTGAGTGTGGTTTAGATAAAGTTATAGCAATCGATTTTGAAATCCAAAAAAATGTTTTTAAAAAGCAGGTGCAACTTTCTGAAAAATATAAAAAACCAATGCTTATTCATTGCGTAAAAGCATTCCAGGAAATTATAGTATTTAAAAAAGAAATACAACCAACTCAAGTTTGGATTTTACATGGCTTTTGTAAGAATTTACAAGTTGCTAAGAGTTTACTTAAAAGTGGAATTATATTGTCTTTTGGTGCAGAAATTATCAATAATAAAAAATTACAAGTAGTTTTTTTAGAGCTTCCTTTGGCATCAATTTTATTAGAAACAGATAGTTCTCTTGTAGAAATTACAGCAGTATATCAAAAAGTAGCTGAGATTAAAAAGATCGAAGTTGCAGCACTTCAAAAAGAAATAAAACAAAATTTTAAAAATATTTTCATAAAATGAATTGGTTAGAGCGTACAGAGCTATTGGTGCAAAAAGAAGGTTTAGAAAAATTAAAAAATGCTAATATTTTAATAGTTGGTTTAGGGGGTGTTGGTTCTTATGCTGCAGAATTTATAGCAAGAGCAGGTGTTGGAAAAATGACAATTGTAGATGGTGATGTTTTTGATGAAACCAACAAAAACAGGCAATTACCAGCCTTAGATTCTACCATTGGTAAATCTAAAGCAAAGGTATTAGCAGCACGTTTAAAAGATATCAATAAAGAGATTGAGTTAGTAGTTTTAGAAAAGTTTTTATCACCAGACAGCGCTTATGACGTTGTATCTAAAGAGTTTGATTATGTGCTAGATTGCATAGATAGTATTACTCCTAAGGTAAATTTAATAGTTGCTGCAAGAAGAAAGAAAGTCAAAATTATTTCTTCTATGGGTGCTGGTGGAAAGTTAGATGCTACTAAAATTAAAGTAAAAGATATTTCACAGACTAAAAACTGTAAAATGGCAAAGGTTTTACGCAAACGATTAAAAGAAAGAAAAGTAAATAAAGGGGTTAAAGCAGTCTATTCTGATGAAATCCAGATTTCAAAAAGTATAAAAATGACGGACGGAACAAATTTCAAAAAATCATTTTATGGCACTATAAGCTATATGCCTGCTGCTTTTGGATTACAAGCTGCTGCGCACGTTATTAATTTTATCATAAAAAAGTAAACAATATTTTCCAGGGGAAATAAAAGGTTTGTATATTTGCTATCAATAATTTCTAAACCAATAAATTTAAAGTAATATGAAAAAATTAATTTTATCATTCGCATTAGTAGCATCAGTTTTAACTGCATGTAAAAGCGAAAAGAAAGACAAGGTATTAGCTACAGAGGCTGTAGAAGTAGCAGTTGTTGCAGATTTAAATAACGTAGATGTTGCGAGTTCTGTAATTACTTGGAAAGGTACAAAGCCAGGAGGAGCTCATGACGGAACAATTCTATTAAAAGAAGGCTCATTAAACGTAGAAGCTGGAAAATTAACAGGTGGGTCTTTTATAATAGACATGTCTTCTATCAAAAATTTAGATTTAGATGCAGGTGGTGCGGCAAAAATAGTTGGACATTTATCTGCTCCAGACTTTTTTGATGTTGCTACTTATGCAACCTCTAAATTTGTTATTACTAGTGTTGCAGACGTTGAAGGTAAATTAGCGGTAACAGGCAACTTAACTGTAAAAGATGTTACAAAAAGCATTACAATTCCTGCAATGTTAAGTACAGCAGGAAATGTTACTACTTTTAAAAGCGAAAAATTTAATATTGACAGAGCAGAATTTAACGTAAAATATGCTTCTAAAAAATTCTTTGACAATTTAAAAGACAAGTTTATTGACGATTTGATTGAGCTTTCATTCACGGTAAACACAAAAGCATAAGTGTAAACACTAACTAGAAATATAACTCTTAAAATAACAAAAAAGATGAAACTTAAGAAAGCAGCGAGACCTTGTGGATGTGGTAACACACAAGATCCAAACGGAAATTGTGATGGATCACATGCAAACAAGCAGTAAAAAAAATAGGATTAAAAAGTGTTAAAAAAAACTCCGAACGAAAGTTCGGAGTTTTTTTTTATATTAGCCATGCTAATAAAAAGATTCTATGTTTAAAACCTCCTCAGTTTTATTACTTTTTCTATTCCTTTCTGTTTGTTGCTTTTCTCAAAAAAACGACTATGCTGTCGTCTTAATTCCTCAAAACCTTCTCGAAAATGCAAACGCAGTTGTTCGGAATAATGCTGTAGAAATTACGATAGAAGATTTTGATAAAATGTTAGTTACCAAAAGAGAAGTGGTAACGGTTCTTAATAAATTGGGCATTGTAGATGCAAGAATGGCAGAACGGTATGATAACGATACCAAAATAAATAAGTTATCTGCTAAAATTTATAATGCATATGGCAAAGAAATTAAAAAATATAAAAAGCGAGACTTTTTAGATGTAAGTGCGGTATCCGGTGGAACATTGTATTCTGATGCGAGAGTAAAGTATGTAGATTATACGCCTGTTGCGTATCCTTATACGGTTGTTTTCGAATCTGAATACCGTACAAGAACCACAGGGTTTATACCTTGGTGGTTGCCTATAAATGGGTATTATATCTCTGTAGAAAAAAGCACTTATAAAATTAACAACCCAAAAAAGATTCCTTGGCGAAGTAAGAAAACAAACTTTGAAAATTTTGCAGTAAAAGCCACGGCATCAGAGACAGAAATTACTTTTTCAATTGAAAATCAGGGCGGGTATAAATATGAAAACTCTGCCGTTCATTATAGAGAAGTTCTTCCGAAAGCAATGCTTACATTAAATAATTTTTCATTGAAAGGTGTTTCCGGTCAGTATAAGAACTGGAAAGAGTTTGGTTCTTGGATGCATTCTAGGTTATTAGTAGGAAGAGATTTTTTAGAGCCCGCAACCATTGCAACCATAAAAGAATTGGTAAAAGATGCAGCCACTCCTCTAGAAAAGGCAAAATTAGTGTATGCCTTTATGCAGAACAAAACCCGGTATATAAGTGTGCAAGTGGGTATTGGTGGCTGGGAACCCATACCTGCAAGCAAAGTAGATAAGGTTGGATATGGTGATTGTAAAGGATTAACAAATTATACAAAAGCCTTATTAGAGGTTGCAGGGGTATCGTCTTATTACACCATTGTTTATGCAAATGAAAAAAGAGATATCGATAAAGATTTCTCTTCTATGCAAGGAAATCACGTCATTTTAAACATTCCGAATGCAGCAGGTTCTAAAGGAAAAGACCTTTGGTTAGAGTGCACCAATCAGACCATGCCATTTGGCTTTTTAGGAGATTTTACAGAAGATAGAAATGTCTTGGTGGTCACACCAGAAGGTGGAATTATAAAAAGAACAACGGCTTATAAAAATAAAACAAATTTTCAAGAACTAAAAGCTGAAATTCAATTAGAAAAAAATGGAAGTTTAACTGCCAATTTAAAACGAGTCTCTAAAGGATTGCAATATGACGATAAACAAGGTTATGATACTTTTACAAAAGAAGAATTATATAAGTATTATAAATCTAGTGTTTGGAGTTATAACAACAATTTAGAAATAGTGTCCGTAGATTTATTAAATGATAAAGAAAAAGTAGTTTTTACTGAAGATATAGAGGTTTCAATAAAAAGTTATGCAACCGTAAGCGATACAGAATACCTGTTTAGAGTTAATGTTTTTAATAAAAATAACTACGTACCTAAAAGGTATAGAAAAAGAAAATTACCATTAAAAATATCTAGGGGTTATAAAGATGAAGATTCATTTAAAATAACAGTACCAAAAGGGTATGTTTTAGGGGTTCTTCCTGCAGAAAAAGAAATTACTACAAAATTTGGTACGTATAAAGTAAGCTTTAAAAAGATTAATGTTACTTCATTTCAATATGACAAAAGTCTCTCTATCTTAGAGGGCACCTATGCTAAAGAGGAGTATAAAAATTATAGAAAATTTAGAAGAAGCATAGCCAAACATGAAAACTTAAGAATTGCATTAACAAAAGAATAACTCCTATGAAAAAATTATTAGTCGCACTATTCTTAATTACTCAGGTACCCATTACTACTCAAGATTATAAATTTGGAAAAGTAAGTAAAGAAGAATTAGAAGAAAAATTTCATCCTTTAGATTCTGCTGCCGAAGCTGTCTATTTTTATAATTGTATTGCTGTGGTATTTTTTACTTGTTCAATGGCAAAAGTGCTATGTGTGCTGCCAATATGTTTTATAGCTGTTAGTTTTGTAACTACAAAGTTTCTATAGGCATCTATGTCTTTTACATATACTTTTAAGATATAATCATAATTTCCACTCACATGAAAGCATTCAGATACTTCTTCAAGTTTTAAAACTTCATATTCAAAAGTATTCAAAAGTATTCAAAAGTATTCAAAAGTATTCAAGTATTCTTTGGAGTGTTGCATCAGCTTTATATGACAAA
>CAJXAS010000039.1 GCA_913050305.1 uncultured Polaribacter sp.
TTAAAGTTACTTCTCTTATTAAAAGTTCTGCACTTTGTTGATATGCTTTTCTTGCTTTTACTCTAAATTTTGTTTTCATTGACGCCAAATAGTCATCAAAATTGTGCCAATTTTCCTCTAATTGAAGCTTCATATTCGGTGCTACAGAAAAGGCGTGATACTTATAATCCTTTAACTCATCTGTAATAAAAAGAGATTCTTCTGCAAAGTCTTTTAGTAGGAATGCATCTATCTGTTTTTTTAATATTCTATTAGAATTTACAAAATGATTAATGCTTTTCGCAAGTTCTTTTACAATTGCTTTTTTATCTTGATTTTTCTTAATAAAAACGCCATGTTCTCCGCTTACAAATGTGTTCCCGCAAATTAAAAGTTTTAATGGTTTTTTATTTGGAAATATATATAGTTTTCTGCCAATATTTTTTAAAAATTCTAAATCGTTTTTAATTCCTTCTAAGTAAAAGTCAATAATTTTTATACTAGCAAAAGCAATTGGTTGCTTATGATTATCAATTAATACGATATATGAAAAAGTAATTTCTGAATGGTTTTTTTCTAAAGAATTTAAAAATTTAGGATTGAAATAAATATTATCTGCACAATCTAAGGCCTCCCAAGTTTGGGAAGGAATTGCTGCTACAGAAGTGTAAAATAATGCAGTGCTTGTATTTTTACAAAAGATCAAATTAATTAATTGAGATTTTAGTATTTTGTAATAGTAAATAGAGCGTATTCTTTTTTAAAGGTTAAAGATGCTGAAAAAAAAGTGGTTACAGAAACTTTAAATTGAAAAGATCAATTTAAAATGTTTATTATATTCCCTTTTAAACCTTATAAGATCTCTTTGGTCTAATTAGTATCTTTGCACAAATTATGAATACCTTTTCTAATAAGAAGAGGTAAATTTTTATTTATTATGAGAAGAATTATTTTAGCCATTCTTGGTGTTTTAGTAGTTGCAGCAGCTGTTTTTTTTGGGAATCAGTTGGTAGAAAAAAATCGAAAACCAAAACCAAAATTCAAAAAGCAAATAAAGACAGTTTTTGTAGAAAAGGTTCAGAATGTAGATATTCCTATTATTTTATCTGCGAGTGGAAATTTGATGGCAAAAAATAGAATAGAATTATTCTCAGAAGTACAAGGTGTTTTAAAACCAGCATTCAAAGCCTTTAAAGCGGGAACAAATTTCAATAAAAACGAAACTTTATTAAGTATTAATAGTGATGAGTTTTATGCGACTTTACAATCTCAAAAAAGTAATCTATACAATTTAATTACGGCCGTTTTACCAGATTTGCGTCTAGATTACCCTGTAGAGTTTAAAACTTGGGAAATGTATTTGCAAAGTTTTAATATGAATAAAAGTGTGCCAATATTGCCTTCTTTTTCTTCAGACAAAGAAAAGTATTTTATTTCAGGGCGCGGAATTTTAACAGCATATTACAATCTAAAGAATTTAGAAGTCCGTTTTGCTAAATATCAATTAAAAGCACCTTTTTCTGGAACATTAACAGAAGCGTTGGTTAGTCCTGGAACTTTAGTTAGAGTTGGACAGAAATTAGGGGAGTATATAGATCCGAGTATTTATGAAATGGAAGTTTCTATTAATGCAGAATTTGCATCTCTATTAAAACTAGGGAATTCTGTTATGCTTTCTAATTTAGAAAAAACAAAAAAATATACAGGAAAAGTAGTACGTGTAAATGGTAGAGTAGATCAAGTTTCTCAAACTATAAAAGCCTTTATAGAGGTTAAACACAAGGATTTAAAAGAAGGGATGTTTTTGGAAGCAAACTTGCAAGCAAAAACAATTTTAAATGCCGTTGAAATTTCTAGAAAATTATTGATAGATAATAAAGGCGTTTATCTAATAAAAAAAGATAGTATTTTAACATTATTTCAAGTGGAACCTGCTTATTTTGGTGCAAAAACTGTTGTCATAAAAGGTTTGAAGAACAAATCAAAAATACTAGTGAAGACGGTACCTGGAGCATTTGACGGTATGATTGTAAAAATTAATAAAAAGAAGTAATACATGAAAAAAATTATTACTTACTTTATAAAATATCCTGTGGCGGTAAATGTAATTATAATTGCATTTTTTGGTTTTGGAATTTTAGGCGCAATTAGTATGAAATCTTCCTTTTTCCCGTTGGTAGATTCACAATTAATAAGGATTTCATTGGCTTACCCAGGAGCTTCTCCCGCAGAAATGGAAGAAGGTGTAGTGCTTAAAATTGAAGATAATTTAAAAGGAATTGTTGGTGTAGAAAGAGTAACCTCTGTTTCAAGAGAAAATTCAGCAAGCGTAAATGTAGAGGTAGAAAAGGGGAAAAACATAGATGTTGTTTTATCTGATGTTAAAAATGCAGTAAATAGAGTTCCCTCTTTTCCATCAGGAATGGAACCACCCGTAATTGCTAAAGTTGAAAATAATAGGCCAACTATTAGTTTTACCTTAAGTGGAGAAAATGTTTCTTTAAAGGCCTTAAAACAATATGCTAGAAACGTAGAAAATGATATTCGTGGAATTGAAGGAATTTCTCAAGTTGCGATTACCGGATATCCAAATGAAGAAATAGAAATTGCAGTTCGTGAAAACGATTTAAGAGCTTTTGATTTATCGATTACTGAAGTAGCAAATGCGGTCCGTAATTCTAATATTTTAATCACAGGTGGAAATATAAAAACTGCAGATGAAGATTATTTAATTCGTGCTAGTAATCGCTCTTATTATGGTGTTGAGTTACAAAACCTAATTGTTAGAACAGAGATTAATGGAAATATTATTCGTTTAAAAGATGTTGCAGAATTAAGAGACGCTTGGTCAGAGAATCCAGACAGGTTATTTTACAATGGTGATTTAGCTATTGATATAACAGTAAGTAACACTAACAATGAAGATTTAATTTCATCTGCAGATAAAATTAAAGAATACATCTATAAATACAACCAAGTACAACAAAATGTTCAATTAAATATTACTAGTGATCGAAGTACAACTTTAAATGACAGAACTAGGTTATTGACTAAAAACGCAATTTCAGGAATACTTTTAGTACTCTTCTTTTTGGCACTGTTTTTAAACTTACGTTTAGCTTTTTGGGTGGCTTTTGGGTTGCCCATCTCTTTTTTAGGTATGTTTATTTTTGCTGCTCAATTGGGAGTTACCATTAATGTATTGTCATTATTCGGGATGATTATTGTGATCGGTATTTTGGTCGATGACGGAATTGTAATCGGAGAAAATATTTATCATCATTACTATGATTTAGGTAAGTCTAAAATTAGAGCAGCTATAGACGGGACCATGGAGGTTATTCCGCCTATCGTTTCGGCTATTTTAACCACTATCATTGCGTTTTCCACTTTCTTTTTTGTTGATGGTAGAATCGGAAGCTTCTTTGGTGAAGTTTCTACAATTGTAATACTTACGTTAGCAGTTTCTTTAATTGAAGCGTTAATAATTTTACCTGCACATATTGCACATTCTAAAGCCTTAGAAAGAAAAAAATTAGAGAACGAACAAGCTGTAAAAACAAATAAAATTGATCGTTTTTTCAAGAAAATTAATAAAAATGCAGATACATTTTTAGGGAAGTTTAGAGATGGGTACTATGTACCATTTTTGAAATTCTCTTTAAATAACAAAGTCTTTATATTTTGTATGTTTATTGCCTCGCTATTAATTAGTGTTTCTGCTTTAAAAGGAGGTGTTATTAAAAGTTCTTTTTTTCCAAGAGTTGCAAGTGATCGTATTCAGATTTCTTTAAATATGCCACAAGGAACGAATGAGAATATTACAGATTCTTTAATATCTTCAATAGAAGAAAAAGTATGGTTGGTAAATAAAGAATATACAAAAAAACAAACAGGTAATATTGCTATTATAGAAAATATAATAAGAAGAGTAGGCCCTGGAAGTGCAAACGGAAGTTTAACTGTAAATCTTTTACCCGGTGAGGCGAGAGATTTTTCATCACCAGAAATTACAAATGCAATTCAAGAAAAAGTAGGTAAAGTTTATGGTGTAGAGAGTTTGGTTTTTGGCTCTGGTGGTAACTTTGGGGGAAGCCCTGTTGCGATTTCCTTATTAGGAAATGATATTAAAGAATTAAAAGCAGCTAAAGAAGAGTTAAAACAAGCTTTAGAAAATAATCCGTTGTTAAAAGATGTTATAGACAATGATCCAGCGGGTATTAAAGAAGTGAGAATTGTTCTAAAAGATAATGCTTATTTGTTGGGGTTAAATCTGCAAACTGTTATGTCTCAAGTAAGGGCAGGTTTTTTTGGTTTTCAAGCACAACGTTTTCAACGGGGCCAAGATGAAATAAAAGTCTGGGTTCGGTATGATAAAAAAGATAGGTCTTCTATTAAGAATTTAGACGATATGCGTGTTATAACTCCAATAGGAGTTCGAGTTCCTTTTTCTGAAATTGCAACATATGTAATAGAAAGAGGAGATATTTCTATAAATCATTTAGAAGGACAAAGAGAGATTCAAATTACAGCAGATTTAAAAGATTTAAGTGCGAGTGAATCAGATATTTTAGAGAATATTAAAACGAATATTATGCCAGAAATATTGTCTAGGTATACAACAGTAAATCCTCTCTATGAGGGGCAAAAGAGAGAGGCCAACAAAACTACAGATTCTTTAGTGCTTATTGGGCCAATTATTTTACTTTTAATTTATATTGTAATTGCATTTACTTTTCGTTCTTACAGTCAGCCAATTTTGTTAATTATTATGATACCATTTAGTATGATTGGTGTTATTTGGGGACATTATATTCATAATATGGCAATCGGAATTTTATCCTTTTTGGGTATTATTGCCTTGATAGGAATTATGGTAAATGACGGTTTGGTGCTTATTGGTAAATTTAATAATTTCCTAAAGGAAGGTTTAAAATATGATGAAGCTTTAATAAAAGCAGGTCAATCTCGTTTTAGAGCAATTTTCTTAACCTCTTTAACAACAGTGGCAGGTTTAGCACCTTTAATTTTTGAAAAAAGTAGACAAGCACAATTTTTAATTCCAATGGCAATTTCTATTGCATATGGTATTGCTATTGCAACCATCTTAACTTTAATAATGTTGCCAATGATGTTATCTGTATCAAATGCTATTAAGATGAGAATAAAGTGGCTAATTACAGGGAATGAGATAACAAAAGAAGAAGTAGAGAGAGCTATTATAGAATCTAAATTTGATCAAGATGAAATGTAATAAAATTAAAATAGCAATCGTTCTTTTTTTCGTCATTTTACAAGGGTTTTCTCAAGAGGTTTTAACAAAAAAACAAGCTTTAGAAATTACCTTAGAAAATAACTTTGGAATTAAAATTGCAAACAATAATTTGGAAGTTGCTAAAAATAATGCTGGTATTTATAATAGTGGATATTTGCCAACTGCTAACTTAAAATCTGGTATAGATTACCGGAATAATAACCAAAAAATTATTTTTACAGACCCACAAACGGGCAACGATGCAGAAAGAGTTGGCACGGGTGCCGTAACTAAGTCGTATAGTACCACTTTAGGTATTAACTATACAATATTTGACGGACTGGGTAGAAAGTACAATTATCAACAATTAAAAGAAACCTACAATTTAACAGAATTACAAGTAAAAGAAACTATTGAAAATACCTATTTGCAATTGTTTACAGTTTATTTTCAAATAGCACGTTTGTCTGAAAACACATTAAATTTAAAGGAAGCACTAACTATTTCGAAAAGAAGATTTAAGCGCGCAAAATATCAATATGAATACGGCCAATCTACTAAATTAGAAGTATTAAATGCTGAGGTAGATATTAATAATGATAGTATTCTGATTATAAATGCAACGCAACAATTAAGCAATGCAAAACGTGGATTAAATGTAATTTTAGGAATTGATAGAGACGTTAATTATGAAGTAGAAACTGCAGTAGACTTTAATAATTTAATGAATTTTGAAGCACTTCAGAAGAAAACAATTCTAAATAATACTGCTTTAAAACAGAATAAAAAAAACATTGCTATTAGCGAGTTTAATATTAAAATAAACAAAGCGAATTATGTGCCTTCTTTAAATTTTAGCAGTTCGTACGGTTTTAATAGAACAGAAAATGAAAATCTTGTAAATCCTTTTGGGGCACGACTAATTAATTCAGGCGGATTAAATGCAGGTTTAAATTTAAGTTGGAATATCTTTGATGGTGGAGCTACAAAAACGAGAGTAGCTAATGCAAAAATTGCTTTAGAAACGCAGCAAATTTTATTGGAGCAGCAGAAAGTAACCATTCGAAACAGTGTAAAAAATACTTGGGAGAACTATAAAAATCAGTTATTTGTTCTAAAGTCTCAGGAGAAAAACATACAAACTACTCAAAATAATTTTGACAGAACTCAAGAAAAATATAAACTAGGGCAGGTTACTTCCATTGAGTTTAGACAAGCTCAAGTTAATCTAATAAATTCTAAAACAGCCGCTAATAATGCCAAGTTTGATGCTAAATTAATTGAGCTATTACTGTTACAATTAAGTGGCGATATTTTAAATGTTAAACTTTAATAAACTTTCTTTGGCCATCATTTTGGGTGTCTTTTTGAAGATAATTAACTGCATTTTTGTGCAGAATAAAAAATGAAATTTAGATGGATTTATCTGCAAATGCTTGGGAGAATAGATATTTAAATAACGATATTGGTTGGGATTTGGGAGAAGTTTCGACTCCATTAAAAGAATATTTTGACCAACTTGAAAACAAAGAAATTAAAATTTTAATTCCTGGTGGAGGAAACTCTTATGAAGCAGAATATTTATTTAATAACGGATTTGAAAATGTCTTTGTAGTTGATTTATCTAAATCTGCAATTGAGAATATTCAGAAAAGAATTCCTAATTTTCCGAGCAAGCATTTAATTAATGGAGATTTGTTTGAATTAGAAAATAAGTTCGACTTAATTATAGAACAAACTTTTTTTTGTGCCATAAATCCGAATCTTAGAGAAGCTTATGTTTCTAAAATGAACCAACTCTTAAAACCAAAGGGTAAATTGGTAGGCCTTATGTTTAATGTCCCTTTAAATAAAGACAAACCTCCGTTTGGTGGAAATAAAGAAGCATACATCACATTTTTTAAGCCTTACTTTAACATAGAAAAAATGGATACCTGTTACAATTCTTTTGGAAACAGAAAAGGGCGCGAATTATTTGTAAAGCTGCATAAAAAATAAATACACAACTTTTTAAAAGTTAGCGATTAGAAATTGTTAAAAAGTTATTGTTTTCTATTAAGTTTGTAAAGATGAGAAATACGTTAGGAAAACAAGAACGTTTAAAAAGTAAAAAGTTAATAGAAAAGCTCTATGCTGAAGGCGATTCTGTTAAAACTTTTCCTTTAAGAATGATGTATGTACAAACAGCACATACATCAGAATTTCCTTGTCAAGTAGGTGTTTCTGTAGCAAAAAGAAATTATAAATTAGCGGTAGATAGAAATAGGTTAAAGCGCTTAATGCGGGAAACATATAGATTGCAAAAACAAATTGTTTACAACAATCTAGATGAACCCTATGTTTTTATGATTTCGTATATTGGTAGGGAAGAAATTAAGTATGAAGATTTATACTTAAAAATGGAGAAACTATTAATCCTGTTTATCGATAAAGTAAAAGTTAAAGCAGATGAGAGCATTTAATCCTAAAAAGAAAGCTATTGTTCTATTATTAATAGGAATTGTTTTTTTAACCTATTCTTTTAAATCAAAATTTTTTGAAGTTGCTAAACAAATAGAAATTTATAACTCTTTATTTAAAGAGTTAAATATGTATTATGTAGATGAAATTAATCCTGCAGAATTTACTAATAAAGCAATTAAAAACACCTTAAAAGACTTAGATCCTTACACCATTTTTTATACTGAACAAGACGTAGAAACTGCTAGAATACGAAGAGCAGGAGAATATGGAGGAATAGGAGTTGCAGTAAATTATATAGAACAAGGGATTCAAATAAGTGAAATTTACAAAGATTTTTCTGCAGACAAAGCAGGCTTAAAAGCAGGAGATATTATTATTTCTGTAGACAATCAATCGATAAAAAATAGGGAGATAGAGGAGCTTTCCATGCTTTTAAAAGGAACGCCAAACAGTAAATTATCCATAGAAGTTAATAGACAAGGAAACATATTTAGAAAAGATATTTTTAGAGATAAAGTACTTATTAACGCTGTGCCATTTGCAGAAATGATTGATGAAAACACTGGTTATATTGCATTAACACGTTTTAATGAAAAGGCATCTTCTGAAGTTAAAAAGGCATATCGAAAATTAAAGAAGCAAGGAATGACAAAGCTCGTTTTTGATTTGCGTTACAATCCTGGTGGATCTTTATTAGAGTCGATTAGAATTTCTAATTTTTTCTTACCAAAAGGCAGGAAAATTGTGAGTACAAAAGCCAAAATTAAAAAATGGAGCACAACTTATAAAACTAAAAATAATCCTTTAGATTTAGAAATACCAATTGTTGTTTTAATAAATGAACGCTCTGCATCTGCATCTGAAATTGTAAGCGGTTCTTTGCAAGACTATGATAGAGCTGTAATTATGGGGAAGCGTTCTTTTGGTAAAGGTTTGGTGCAGCGTCAAAAAGAACTTACCTATGGGACACAATTAAAATTAACAATTTCTAAATACTATACACCAAGTGGCAGATGTATTCAGGAATTAGATTATGAGAATAGAGATTTAAAGACGGGTAAAGTACCTAAGTTTTCTGATACAGGAATTAATGAATTTAAAACGGCAAACGGAAGAACGGTATATGACGGCGGAGGTGTAATGCCAGATGTTGAAATTAATATTTCTAAAAGAAATAAAACTACAGAAGAATTGTTAAAGTCAAAAGCTATTTTTGATTTTGCAACGCTTTATTTCTATGAAAACAAAACACTAGAAAGTCTAAGTGATTTTAATTTCAAAAATTCAAATTTTAACAAGTTTGTAGACTATTTGAAAATTGATACAACTTTTGTGATACCTCAAGAATCTTTGTTTAAAAAAGCTTTTTTATCAGCGAAAGAAAATAATATCTCAAGAGCTTATACTAAAATTACAGAAAAATTAGCAGCATATAAAGTCAATGAAATATCAAAAAATAAAGACATTATTTTAGAATTAATAAAGTCAGAAATTATAGAAAGATATTTTTATAAAGAAGGTGTTTATCAATACAATTTAAAGAATGATAAAACTATTTCTGAAGCATTGTCTTTGCTGAAAAATGAAGAAAAATATAGTGAAATTTTATCGGGGAAATAGCTTTATATTGCAATCTAAATATTTATATGTCAGAAATTAATAAAACATCTAGAACAAGAGCTCAAGAATCTACCAATGCAATAGAAAAATTATACATTTCTATGCGTCATTTGTTTAGTAGAGGTTTTTATAAGCCAATGGGTATTTCGGGAGAAACTTTACGCAAATCTTTACTACTGCTAAGACCAGAAATCTATGGTTCTATAGCAGAAGAAAGAATAGAGCTAAGTGGCTTAACCTATGTTATAGAGCGGCTTCCTGAAGGAATAGAAGAATGCCAATACATTAACTTAACGGCAGATGAGGGATATAAAAGCTCACATTTTAATTCAATTATTCCACCAAAGAGAAGAAGAAATTGCTACAGAATAGATAAAGATCAAATGAATATAGAGATTACCAGAGGACGCTCTGAAATCTATGATATTCTTACACATTTAACCTTTTTATTTATAGAATCTCATAAGATTCAAGAGAGAGTTACATTAAATGATGGTGAAGATTTTACTAGAGAATGGAAACATTTAGAGGATACTGTAATACATCAAAAAGGAGTTACTGCCGAAGAAAGAGAGGTTACTATTGTGCATGTAGGTAATATTTTAGGAAGATCTTTTGATGAGGTTTTAGATATTTATAAAACATTTTCTTCAAAGGAAAACCCTGATCGATTTTTTCAACTAATTTATTGGTTAGGTAAACTTGCTATAAATGAGGTAATAGAAAATAATAAAAGGACGGTAACATTTAGTTCTGTGCTCATTGAAGAAATTGGACATCACATTTATGGTGAAATTTGGGCTAATAATATTAAAAAATCTTTACATCAGAAGAGTTTGTTAGAAAGACCAATCCATATTATAAGTGCAAATATGCACAGTGTATTAAATTCAATATATGCAAAGAATGCTTTGCCAAAAGAAGCCAAAGATTTAAAAGGGTTTGAACTGTATCAGCTTTTAAGTAATGCAGACAGTAAGCCATTACAGAAAAAAGTAAAGGATTTTGCCTCTTTAAATGGTCTTGTTTATATAAAAGATACCTCGGGTACAAATATAAATGTACAAATTATAGATACTGCTAAAATAAACTTCGATGTTTTATCGTTCTCTAAAAAGGAAGTTTTAGAAGAGAATGCTGTAATTATTGTAATGGATTATGCTTTTGGTGAACAAGCTTATGAAACCATGGATGAATTGTTAAAGCCATATGCTAGTAAAAAGAACAGTAAAACTCATTTAGATGTAAAATCTGTATCAATAATGGGTAAAGCAGGAATTCTAGAAGGCGGTAAAGGTGATATTATGATTCCTTCTGCTCATATTTTTGAAGGAACAGCAGATAACTATCCTTTTAAAAATGAGTTAGCTAAAGCTGATTTAGAAGGTTTTGGAATTGAAGTTTTTGATGGGTCTATGATTTCAGTTTTAGGAACATCATTGCAAAATAAAGATTTATTAAAGTTTTTTCATGATTCTACTTGGAATGTTATTGGTTTAGAAATGGAAGGTGCTCATTATCAGAAAGCAATACAATCTGCATCTAAAATTAGAGGAAATATTTCTGAAGATGTAAAAGTGAGGTATGCGTATTATGCTTCTGATAACCCATTAGAAACAGGTGCAACACTAGCTTCTGGAGGGCTAGGTATGACTGGCGTAACGCCAACATATGCGATTACACAAAAAATAATAGAACAAATTTTCAACAGTTAAATTGTAATAAGAAAAAGAA